>CAIRAS010000083.1 GCA_903876615.1 uncultured Holophagaceae bacterium | reverse complement strand
GCTACAACACCACCCGCGACTACATGGAGAGCCGCATCGCCATCTCCATGGGCGGCCGTATCGCCGAAGAGATCTTCTTCAACCAGCTCAGCACCGGCGCCGCCAACGACATCCAGCAGGCCACCGACATGGCCCGCTCCATGGTCACGGAATACGGCATGAGCGATAAGCTCGGCCCCCTGAACTTCGGCGGCGGCCAGCACGAGGTCTTCCTGGGCCGCGACTTCGCCCAGCACCGGGAGATCTCCGAAGACACCGCGCGGCTCATCGACGTCGAGGTCCAGGAGTTTGTCCTGCGCAACTATCGCCGGGCCAAGGCCGCCATCGAGTCCCACCGCGAGCAGCTGGTGACCATCGCCGAAGCCCTGCTGGTGCGCGAGACCCTCGACGGCAACGACATCGACATCCTGATGAAGGGCGGCACCCTGCCCCCGCCGAAGAGCACGACCACGCCTTCCGCCCCGGCCACGGTGGAAGGTCCCTCCGCGGATCCCGGGTTCAACCCCGCCCTCAAGCCCGCGTGAGCTCGGCACCGTTCGACTGGGGACCACTCCTCGGGGGTGGTCCCCTTTTCATCGGCATCCTGAACCTGACGCCAGACTCCTTCAGTGATGGCGGCCGCTACCTGGCTCCGGACGATGCCCTGGCTCAGGCCCAGCGGCTGGTCGCTGCCGGAGCGGGGATGCTGGATCTGGGCGCGGAGAGCACTCGGCCCGGCTCCGCCCCCGTCAGCGAGGACACCGAGTGGGAGCGGCTGGCCCCGGTGCTGGCGCGGCTGCGGATGGAGCTGCCGGACGTACCGCTCAGCCTGGACACCCGCCACGCAGTGGTGGCTGCCCGCGGCCTGGAGGCGGGGGTCGCCGTGCTCAACGACGTCACCGGCTTCTCGGCTCCCACCATGCTGGAGCTCGCCCGCAGCACCTCCTGCGGGTGCATCGCCATGCGCAGCCGGGTGGCCGACGAGCACCTGCTGATGCCTCCCTACGACGATCCCACGCCCGGTCGGGCTGATGCAGCCATCGCCGAGCTGCGGGTGGTCCGCGACCGCCTCTGTCTGGCTGGCGTCCCCGATGCCCGCATCCTGCTCGATCCGGGCTTTGGCTTCGGCACCACCTTCCAGGAGGACCTGGCCCTCTGGCAGGCCCTCCCGGAGCTCCCAGGGGCACTGGGCTGGCCCGGGGACCACTTCTGCATCGGCATCTCCCGCAAGCGCTTCCTCGCCGCCCGGGCAGGCACCCCGGGCCTGGCACCGGCCCTCCGTGACTCCCTGACGGCAGCCGCCCATGCCGAGGCCCTCGGCTGGGGCTTCCGCGTGTTCCGGACCCATGCCATTGTCGCCCCCGGGCAGCCACTCTAAGCTGACAGGATGAGTCTTCGCTACTTTGGCACCGATGGCATCCGTGGAGTTGCCCTGCAGCCCCCCTTGACCCTGGGGGAGGTCACCCGCTGGGGCGCCGCCTGGACCCAGGTGGCGCGTGAGGCCGGCGTGCGGCGACTGGTGGTGGGCTGGGATCCCCGATCCAGCTCCGAGGCCCTGGCCGAGGCCTTCGCCCTGGGCGTCGGCGCCGGCCTGGAAGTGCTCGTGATCGGCATGGCCCCCACGCCCGCCGTTGCCTGGAATGTCGCGCAGCTGAGCGCGGAGGGCGCCAAGACCTGGGGCCTCATGATCTCGGCCAGCCACAACCCACCGAAGGACAACGGCCTGAAGGGCTTCAATGAAGTCGGAGAGAAACTGGAAGAAGACCAGGAGCTGGCCATCGAGGCGGCCTTCGAGGCGCATCCCGAGCCCCTCACCCTCGCGGCGCCCTCGGCCCCCCTGGGGCTGGGGCCCTACGTCGCGCACTTGAGTGGCCTGGACCTGCCCGAGGACTTCCACATCGTGATCGACTGCGCCCATGGGGCCACGGCGGAAGTGGCCCCGCAGCTCTACCGCGGTGGCGACATCCACTGGATCGGCGTGCCCGCGGACGGTCCCTCCATCAACGTGGGGGTTGGCTCCACCCACCTGGACGCGCTGGCTGCCACGGTCCTGGCCCGGGGCGCCCAGCTGGGCATCGCTTTCGACGGGGACGGCGATCGCTGCCTGCTGGTGAATGGCGAGGGCCGGGCTGTGGACGGCGACCAGATGGTCTGGCTGCTGGCCCAGGACCGCGTGGCCTGCGGGGACACCCCACCGGGCGTGGTGGGCACCCTCATGACCAACGGAGGCCTGCCCCAGGCCCTGACAGGGCTGGGCGTCCCCTTTGTGCGCACAGATGTGGGGGACAAGTTCTTGCTGCGGGAAATGGCCAAGCTGGGCTGGGATCTGGCCGCGGAGGCCTCGGGCCACCTCATCCAGAAGCGGGTGGGCCCCAGCGGCGACGGTCTGGCCGCTGCGCTGGCCGTGCTGCGGGCCCTGCTCCACCGGCCTGTGGAACATCGCTGGGCCTGGACCTTCCCGTCCTGGCCCCAGCGCCTCGTGAACCTCAAAGCCCGCGAGCGCAAGCTGGTGGAGGACTGTGGCAGCCTCGTCGCCGCCATGGCCGCCATCGACCAGCGCTGGGGCGAGGGCGTGCGACAGGTGGTGCGCTGGTCCGGCACCGAGCCTAAGCTGCGGCTCATGGTGGAGGCCCAGGAAGCCGCCTGGGTGGACCAGGCTCTCGCTGAGCTTGAAGTCGCGGCCCGAATCGATCTGGTCCTGAGCTGACATGGCCGCCGACGTCCGCCGCCCTGTGGACCGCTGGCTGGTGTTCTTCGCCCTGGCCCTCGTGGCCATCGGCATGGTGTGGATCTATTCCGCGTCGGCCATCAAGGCCTCCCAGAACCACACCGCCGCCACCGCCTTCCTGATGCGCCAGCTCGTGGGCGGCGCCATCGGCATCGCCTTCATGCTGGCCCTCTCCCAGGTGGATCTCGCCACCCTGCAGGACCACCCGCGCCCCTTGATGGTCACCTACTTCATCATGCTCGGCCTCCTGGCGGCGGTGCTCGTCATCGGTCCGAAGATCAACGGCGCCCATCGCTGGCTGCGCTTCGGCCCCATGAGCATCCAACCCTCCGAGCTGTTCAAGCCGGTCTCGGTGCTCATCGCGGCCTACTGGATGGTGCGGCATCGCGAGGCCTGGCGGAACCACCGCGATGCCCTGCCCAAGCTGCTGAGCCTCGCGGGGATTCTCGTGGTGCCCCTGGCCCTCATCCTCCGCGAACCGGACTTCGGCACCACCTTCCTCATCGTCTTTGTGGCCTTGATGGTGGTCTACCTCGGCGGTGCGCCGAAGTGGATCTTCGCCATCGCCATCCCCGTCCTCGGCGCGCTGGGCACGGCCTTCGTGGTGCTCTCGCCCTACCGCCTGGCCCGCGTCACGAGCTTCCTCAATCCGGAGGCGGATCCCCTCGGCAAGGGCCACCAGGCCCTCCAGAGCCTCGTGGCCGTGGGCAACGGCGGCCTGATGGGCGTCGGCCTCGGGGCGGGTCGGCAGAAGCTCTTCTACCTGCCCGAGGCCCACACGGACTTCATCTACGCGGTCATCGCCGAGGAGGCCGGCCTCATCGGCACCGTGGCGGTCCTCACGCTCTTCGTGGGCATCCTGTGGCGCGGCTACCGCATCGCCAGCCGCGTGGGCGACAGCTACCTGAAGCTCTGCGCCATGGGCTTCGTCCTGCTGCTGGTGGTGCAGGCCCTCATGAACATGAGCGTGGTGCTCTCCCTGGCGCCCAACAAGGGCATCCCCCTGCCCTTCATCTCCTTCGGCCCCAACAGCCTCATCACCAGCCTCATCTGCCTGGGCTTTCTGCTGGCCATCAGCAAAGACACCGCCTGAGGCTCAACCCAGGCGCAGGGGCTCGTCGTCGTCTTCGTCCACGAGGGTGATGTTGGAGCCGCCGCCCAGCAGCACCGCGTCCTCGAACATGTTCTTCAGCTTCGGCTCGAACCGCTCGGCCTGACCCAGGCGCGGATCGATCTTCACCTCCACGTCGGTGCGGACGAGACCCCTCACCTCCGTCGCCTCCAGACCGAAGAGGGCGCCGAGGACCTTGAGCGGATTCAGCGCGTAGAAGGCCCCCAGGCGCGTGCTGAAGGTGAGGACGGCATCCTCGAGACGCGGTTCCTGGACGATCGTGCGCAGGTCCAGGGAGGCCTCCCCCTTCGCGCCGCCGCGATCCCAGCGCCAGGTGTCCGCGGCGAGAAAAGCGATGAGTCCGGCCGCCACCCGATCCCGGCAACCCGCAGGCAGTTCCCAGCGCCACCTCGCGCGGAGGGCGAGGTCAGCCAGGGGCGTCGCATAGGCGGGTAGCGCGGTCCAGGTGTGCACCTGGAGCCCCGGCAGCAAGCGCCGGTTCAGGCGCGCGAGCAAGAGGGGCGCGGCCTCCATGGGCTCCCGCTTCAGCACCGCATCCATGCACTCCGCCCGGCCGCCAACCTGGGCAGGCAGGGGCAGGCCGACACTGAGCAGCGGCCGCGGACGCTTGCCCATGTCCAAGGCCAGGCCGATGCCCTCGAGGCGGAAGGCGTGCAGAAAGAGTGCATGGAGATCGCCTTCGTCGAAGGGGAGCGCACCGTCTTCCTTCACGTAGGAGAACCGGATGAGCTGCCGCCTCGTATCAAGATGCCAGAGGGCGGCGCGGCGCTTTCGGGCCTTCTCGACGAGCGGCTTCAGGCCCGACTCCAGATCGCGAAGATCACTCCGTTCCGCCAACCCATGTCGAGCCGACCGGAGGACTTCTCCGGCATCCTCCACAAGATCCGAAGCAATGAGCGCCTGCGTCCAGCCAGCGGCATCGAGAGGGATCGAACGTTCGATGAAGGCCCTGAGATCCAGCAGGGGCGCGGGTTCCAGGCTGGTGTTAGCGGCCTCCATCACGGCGTGGGCGGCCTGCAACAGCTGTTTTCTGAGCTGCACTTCGACAGGAATTCCCAGAGGCGGGATACGTCCGGTTACGTATCCAGACTCGGAGCGGGAGGGCGGAATGGATGAGGAAGAGGTCATGTTTGGCCCTTGGATTCCCAGGATGACAGGGTCGCTGGCGGTCAATCCGGGGAGCGATATCCACATCCACTGTGGGAACCCGCGGGCCGGAATCCAAGAATTCCTTTTATCAAAAGCCACTTGCCGGTTTGCCCGTTTTTGGTGGCAGGGGCAGTCCCGATTGACTGGTTGACATCTGCCTTTGGGTTCGTTCCCGGAACCACTCTTTGCCTTCTTTGCCCAGTCGAGGCAAGCTGGAAAGGTCGCCATGATCCACGATCCCTACATCATTCCTCCGCTTCCCGCCGACTGGCCGTACCCGCCCGGCGTCCCCCGCCTGCCCCTGGGCTGCCGCGTAAACCGGGAACTCCCGGGCCTGGGCGGCGGCTGGCGAATCTGCACCCCCGGCGCCGTCGAGCCCTCGGGTGAGGCGGTGCCCGTCCAGGGAGCCTTCGGCCGCGGTGGCGTGCTGCGCGTCGGTGACCAGGTGCTGCGGCCCTACCGCCGCGGGGGCCTCCTGCGCCACATCAACGAGCGCACCTATCGATCAAATCTTCGCTTCGCCGCCGAGTACGCCGTGCACCGCGGCCTCTGGGAGGCGGGCTTCCCCACTGTGGAGCCCATGGGCTACGCGTGGCGCCCCGTGCGGTTCGGCGTGGAGGGTGTTTTGATCACGCGCCTGGCTGAAGGCGACTCCTGGCCGAACCGCTGGGACCTGAGCGCCGAGCGCGCCGGAGACATCCGGCAGGCCCTCGCCTGTCTCTGCGAGTGGGGCCTCTGGTCACCGGATCTGAATGCGACCAACGTGCTGCTGCCACCCGATGGCGGGGCGCTCTTCCTGGACTGGGACCGCGCCGGCTTCGTGGCCTCTGCGGATGATCTGATGCCCCGTTATCGGGCTCGGCTGGACCGTAGCCTGCAAAAGCTCGGTGCCCCCGCCGAGGCCTTCGCCGTCACTGCACCTGCACCGCGTCCGTGATGATCACCGGCTTCACCGGCAGGTTCAGGAAGTCGCTGCGCTTGTTGCTGGTCTTCACCGCCTTGATGCGGTCGACCACATCCATGCCCACAACCACCTTGCCGAACACGCAGTAGCCCCAGGTCTGGTCGTTGACCTTGCTCTTGAAGTCCAGCGCCGGATTGTCCACCACGTTGATGAAGAACTCCGCGGCCGCGCTGTTGGGATCGGGCGTCCGGGCCATGGCGAGGGTACCCCGCTTGTTCTTCAGCCCCGCTGCCAGGGCGCGGTCCGCCTCGTTGGGAATGGCGGGATCCGTCCGCTTCTTGCCGAGGTAGTCCACATAGCCGCCGCCCTGGATCATGAAACCCGGTATGACGCGGTGGAAGATGGTCCCCTTGTACTGGCCCTTCTTCACGTACTTCAGGAAGTTCTCCACGGTCCGCGGCGCCGCCTCCGGCTCCAGCTCCAGCACGATGGGCCCGAGGGACGTGGTCAGCTTCACGCGGGGCTTCGGGCCGGCGGTGAGGCCGAGCGCGGCGAGGGATAGAAGGACGGCGATCAGGGGGCGCATCAGGATCTCCGGGGCTGCCCCATGGTAGCCGCAACCGGCGCCGATCAGTAGGCGCCGAGACTCCGGGCGATGGCGTCCCGCTGGCCCTTGAAGCCCTGCTCTTCCCGGCTCTCCTTGATCACGGACCGGGCCTGTTCCCGCTGGCCCAGCTTCAGCATGGCCTGGGCCCGCATGAGGGCCACCCAGCCCCGCTGCTCCGGCGCGAGGGACTTGCCCGGATAGATGGCCAGGGCGCCCCGAGCGTCGCCGGCCTGCAGCCGGAGGTCGCCAACCAGGATGTTCACAGGTTCACGCAGCTCCACCTTCTCGGTCAGCCGCGACAGCCAGCCTTCCGCCTCGCTGTGCCGCTGCGCTGCGGTCTCCTTGGGCCCCAGGGGGCGCTGGAGCAGCCGCAGGATCACCTTCACCCGCTCTGGGCCCGGCAGGGCCCGCGGCAGCGCGCTGCGGACGGCGGGCCAGTTCTCCAGGGCCGCCTCGGCTCGGGCCCGGATTAGGGCCTCTTCCGGTGTGTCGCCCGCGGGCGGCATGAGCTTCAGGACCTGCCTGGGCTGGGCCTCGGGCTGGACCTTGGCGAGTGCGGCCTTGCGCGGCGCCGAGCGCTGGGCCACGGGCACGTCGGCCAGCAGCGAGGGCAGCACCTCCAGCAGACCGTGCACGGCGAACAGCTCCGCAACTCCGAGGCGCAGCCGGGGGTCCAGCGCACCGAAATGGCCCGGCTTCATCCGCACCAGCAGCTCGCCCGGAAAGCCCTTCTCGAGGCGCTGGCCTACCCAGGCGTTCCAGGCCTCGGCCCAGAGTTTCCTCACCTCTGCGCCTTCGCGCAGGACCGGGTCCATCCGGTCGACCAGGTTCAGACACTCCTCCCACTGAGTCTTGCCGATCAACAGCCGCAGCTCCACGACCTGGGCGGTCCCCTTGGGCAGGTTCTTGCCGCCCTTCCGCACCTCGGCCAGCAGGGACTCGGCGCTGGGCAGATCCTTGGCGTCCGGCAGGCTGCCGTCGGTCAGCAAGCTGGCGAGTGCCAGCCGGGCATCATCGGCCTGGGCGGACTTCGGGAAATCCTTGACCAATTTCCGGAGCACCTGGGCCGCCCCCTTGGCGTCACCGGAGCGGCCGAGCAGCCGGCCCCAGGCCAATTCCAGGCGAGGGGTCAGCTCGCTGCTCGGGTAGAGCCGGGCGAAGTCCTTGCGGGCCGCCTCGGCCTGCTCCCGGGCACCCGTGACCGTGAGCACCTCGGCGATGGCCGCCAGCCCCCGCTCAGAGGGCTTCTCGCCGCCGTTGAGGGGCTTCAGTGCCTGCACGATGGGCAGGGCTTCCTGGGGCCGTCCCTGCTCCACCAGCAGCCAGATCAGCAGCTCCTGGGAGCCCCGCTTGCGCTCGGCAGGCATGTCCGAGGCGAGCGCCTGGTGGAGCCGTCCCTCGGCATCCTTGTAGCGCTTCTGGTTCAGGGCATCCTCCGCCAGGATGGTATTGGCCTCCCCCATGAACGGTGACTTGGGCCATTGCCGCTCCAGCTTCTTGAGCGCCACGGCCGCGGCCGGGAGGTTGCCCACCCGGGCCTCGAGGATGCCCTGGGCGTAGAGCACCAGCTCCCGCTCGGGCACCTTGCTGGACTTGAAGCTGTGGCCCTTCAGGCGGGCCAGCGCGGCCTTGATGGAGACGGCATTCTCTGCGCGGAGGGCCTCCTTGGCCAGCTCCGCCGCCTGGGCATCGCTCATGCTTCCGCTGCGGGTCGGGCCCTGCTTCGTCGCGGGCGCGGCGGCGTGGGAGGGATCCTGTCCCGCGGCCAGGAGGGGCGCGACCAGCAGCAGCGCCGCCGACCAGGGCCGCCAGAGGCTCACGAGAGCCACCGGGCGAGGAGGTTCTTCTTGCCGTGCTCGAACTCCTCTTCCGAGAGCAGGCCCTTCCCTCTCAGGACGGCGAGGCGCTCGAGGTCTGCCAGGGCGTCCGGCTTCGCGGCCGCAGCGCTGGGCGCGATCTGGTTGGCGAGGATCTCCATGCGGCCCAGCGTCGTCTCCAGCCGCTCGGCCCGCTCCGTCAGGGCCTTCACCTGGGCGCGCAGGGCGTCGCGCTCGTGGGCCAGGTCCCGACGCTCCATGAGCCGCCGCAGCGTGTTCCGGAACTGGTCGATTTGCATGGGCTTCGTGACGAAATCAAAGGCGCCCAGCTCCATGGCCTCCGTGGCCTCGCGCACACTCCCGAAGCCCGTGAGCACCAGCACCGTGCAGCTGGGGTTCACCTTCAGTGCGCACTTGAGGACATCCATCCCGGTCTTTCCGGGCATGACCAGGTCCGTGATCACCAGGTCGAAGGGGGGCTGCTCGCTCCGCAACTTCACCTCGGCCTCCTCCCCGGTGGCGGCCGTGATCACGTGGAATCCCTCCTGGGTGAGCAGGGTCGAGAGGGTCTCCCGGGGCATGGGGTCGTCATCCACCAGCAGCAGGCTGGGGGTCGGACGATGGGGCGGAACGATGGGGCGGGTCAATGGAGTCCCCTGGAATAATCTGACAATACCCTCTTCGGAGCCAAAGCACGGGAACTCAAGCCTTGGGATTGTTCCTTTTGCTTCATGCGGCTCCCCTCAGCCGGTAGACGAAGGCGAGCACCTGCGCCACGGCTTGGAAAAGCTCACTGGGTATGGGTTGGTCCAAGTCCACGGAGCGGTAGAGCGCCCGGGCCAGTTCCGGGCGCTCCAGGATCGGCACGCCCGTCTCCCGGGCCCGCTCCCGGATCTTGAGCGCCAGGTGATCCAGCCCCTTGGCCACACAGACCGGCGCGGCGGTCTTTTCGTCATAGCGCAACGCCACCGCCACATGCGTGGGGTTTGTCACCACCACCGTGGCCTTGGGCACGGCGGCGAGCATCCGGCGGCGCGCGGAGGCCAGCATGATGCTCTTCTGCCGCTGCTTGACTTCGGGGCTGCCGTCCGCATCCTTGGCCTCGTCCTTCACTTCCTGCTTGGTCATGCGGATGCTCTTCTCCCAGGAGCTGCGCTGCCAAGCGAAGTCCGCGATGGCCAGCACCAGCATGGCGAGCATCACGTTGCGGTAGAGCGCGAAGACCGCGCTCTGGAAGAGGTCGAGGGAGGCCCCCAGGGGCAGCTTCAGGGTGGACAGCAACGCGGGTACCCGGGGCTCCAGGACGGAATAGGCCACCCAGGCCAGGAGGGCGAACTTGGCCAGGCTCTTCACCAGCTCCACCAAGGACTTTAGGGCGAACAGGCGCTTGAAGCCCTGGGCCGGGTTGAGCCGCTCGAACTTCAGCTGGAGCGGCTTGGTGTTGAAGCTGAACCCCCGCTGGCCAAAGCCCACGGCCAGGGCCAGCAGCAGGTTGAGAGCGAGGAAAGGCAGCAGCAGCCGCCCGAGGATCTGCATCAGGTCGCCGACCAGGGTGATCCGCCCCGCTTCAGCCAGAGCGCCCGGCCGGGCCAGCTGGAGGAAGTGCGCCACCTGCTTGGCCAGGAGCGCCACCGTGGCACTGCCCAGGCTCAGGAACAGGAAGAAGTTTCCCCAGAGCAGGATGGCGCCGTCGAAATCCGCGCTGCGCGGTACCGAGCCCTCGTCCCGGGCCTTTTGCCTGCGGCGGGGGGTGGCGGTCTCGGTCCGTCCGGGATCCTGGGCCACCTCAGCCTCCCAGCAGCTTCAGGGCCAACCTGGGACCCGACTCCAGCATGGGCCGGAGCCAGGGCCCCAGCTCCCGGAGGACCAGGCCCAGGATCACCAAGCCGAGGGAGATCTTCAGCGGGAAGCTCAGCTGGAGCAGTTGGAGTTGAGGCATGAACTTGCCGGAGATGCCGAGGATCAGGTCCAGCAGGAACAGCACCGCCAGGACGGGAAAGGCCAGCTGGAAGCCCTTGGCCAGCAGCTGACCGATGAGGGTGATGAGCCCCATGACTTGCAGGGGGACGCCCTGGCCCATGGGAGCGACCCGGTAGCTGTCCACCAGGGCGAGGATCAGCTGGTGGTGCAACCCGGTGACGAAGACCATGAGCGTCGCCATCTGCATCATCAGCGACCCGGAGACTGAAGCGCTCTGGTTGGTGGCGGGATCCAGGAACTGCACGAAGGAGAATCCCATCTGCGTATCCATGAGCGTGCCAGCGAAGGCGACGGCCTCCAGAATCCAGGCCACCACGGTGCCCAGCAGCATGCCGATGGCCAGTTCCGCCGCCATCAGGGCCACCAGGCCCGGGATGCCCGTGGGCAGCGCGGGGGGCGTCGGCAGCACCGGCAGGATCACCGTCGCCAGCAGGGCGCCCAGCGCCGCCCTGAGCTGCATGGGCATCTGTTCGGAACCCAGGATGGGAAAGGTCGCCAGCAACCCTGTGACCCGCGTCAGCACCAGCACCCACAAGGCCGCCTTGGCCCCCGTGAAGGCCCAGAGCCCCGAGTCCATCAGGGTCGGCGTCATGGGCGACTCAGGACAGCTGCCGGACGAGGGTATTGAACTCGGTGAACATCCGGGTCGTGAAGTGGACCATGGTCTGCATCATCCAGGGAAAGCTGAAGGCGACCACCAGCATCACGGCGATGACCTTGGGCACGAAGGCGATGGTCTGGTCCTGGAGGCTGGTCACCACCTGGAACACCGAGATGATGAGCCCCACCACCAGCGAAACCACCAGGGCCGGTCCCGCCACCAGCAGCGCCGTCTTGAGCGCTTCCTTGCCGATCTGTGCGATCACAAGTTCATTCACAGCTCACCCCCCGGCCCAAGGCCGATAGCCGTTTGCCGATAGCTGACAGCTGAATACCTCATCCCGTGTACCCCCGCACCAGGGAGCCCACAATGAGGTACCAGCCATCCACCAGCACGAACAGCAACACCTTGAAGGGCAGCGAGATCACCACTGGTGGCAGCATCATCATGCCCATGCTGAGCAGGATGCTCGCCACCACCATGTCCACCACCAGGAAGGGCAGGAAGATCATGAAGCCGATCTCGAAGGC
This sequence comes from uncultured Holophagaceae bacterium, assembly GCA_903876615.1. The sequence goes on along the minus strand of CAIRAS010000083.1, from coordinate 4,236 downwards.
GGTCTTGAGCTCGCTGATGAGGAAGGCTGGGAGCAGGCACTCCATGGGCACGTCGGCCTTGGTCTTGGGCGCCGGGGCCTTGGCGATCCGCAGAAAGAGGCCCAGATCCTTCTTCCGCGTGTGACGCAGCATGAACACCTTCAGCGGAGCCCCCATGCGGTCCAAGGCTTGCTCCGTCGTCAGTTCGTTGCGTTGGAGGGGTTGAAGGGCGGTGGTGTTAATCTCCCGCGCCGTGGGCGCCATGATGAAGAAGGTCAGCACCAGCGAGAGGCTGATGAGTACCTGGTTCGAGGGCGTCTGCTGCGTGCCAAGCCCCTGGCGGAGGAAGTGCATCACCACGGCGATGCGGGTGAAGCTTGTGGCGGTCATGAGAATGGTCGGGGCCAGAGAAAGGATGCTGAGGAGCAGCACCGCCTGGAGGCTGGTGCTGAGGGCCGGACCCGAGGGAGTCTTGCTGAAGTCCACGGTCACCGAGGGCAGCGGGGCCGCAGGCTGGGCGCAGAGGGTGGCCGCCGCCAAGAGCAGCAGGACCGCCGGCAGCCAGCGCAGCAGGCGGCTCACAGGCCACCCCCGCCCTGCTTGAGGAGCGCCTCCATCTCCTTGACCGGCACCGGGCGGCCCAGGTCCACCTGGCGGGACAGGGCCTCGTCGAAGGTGCCGGGCTCGCCCCGGTCACCGGGATCCAGGCGGGAAAGCAGGCTGATGCTCTGGGGAGTCAGGGCGAGAAGGAAGCGCTCGCCCTCGACATCCAGAATCGACACGAAGCGGCGGTCGCCCAGGGCCAGGGTCTCCTCGACCCGCAGCCGGCCACCGCCGCTGCCTGGCAGCCGGCCCCGGCCGTATTTCTTCAGGCCCCAGAGGCTGGCGCCCGCCAACCCCAGCACCAGGACCAGGGATCCGAAGGCCCGCCAGCCTGAGGCCGGGGCCTCCGGGGCCTGGGCCGGCGTCGGTTTTCCGTCGTCCAGCGTCAAGGGAGCCTGCAGTTCCTTCTCGGAGGCCGTGGGCGGCAGGGGCGCCGACTTGGCACCCTGGGCCCCAAGACCCAGGCCCGCCAGCAATCCAAAGAGCAGCACCATCCGTCGCAGCACGACAAACTCCCGACACAGGCAGGGAGTAGGGCGAGAGGGATGCCAGACCGGGCCAGGCCGTCTCGGGATGGCCTCCGTCCCCATCGTTGCGGCCGTCCGCGCCAAGGCGTAGGGTTAAGCCCTAATCACCCCATGGAGTTGCCGTGCCCGCTTTCCAGCTCACCGTGAAAGGCCGCGGCCCTGGGAGCTACGCGTGATCCCGGGCGTGGTGCTCGCGGCGGGCTCCGGCCGACGCATGGGAGGCCCCAAGGCCCTGCTGGAACTCGACGGCGAGACCCTCCTGCAGCGGGCGGCGCGCCTCCTCGGCGAGGCCGGGTGCAGCCCAATCTTCGCGGTCGTCGGGGACTGGGACCCGGGGGAGGTGGACGCCTTCCTGGTGCTCAATGCCGAAGCTGCCGAAGGCATGGCCAGCTCGATCCGGGCCGGTGTTCGCGCTCTGCCGCAGACAGCCCCCGCCGCCCTCTTCATGGCCGTGGACCAGCCTGCGGTGGACGAACCCCTGCTGCGCCGCCTGCTGGCCCTGGCTGCGGCCGACCCGGACCGCCCCGCCGCCTGTGCCTACGGCGAGACCCTGGGCATTCCCGCCGTGGTGCCCCGACGCCTGTTTCCCGACCTGCTCAACCTGCGCGGCGACCGGGGCGCCAAGGCCATCCTCGTCCGGGAACAGGCCGCGGTCCTGCCCTTTCCGGAGGGCCTCGCCGACCTCGACACCCCCGCGGACCTGGAGCGCCTCAGGCGCTGAGTTTGAGCAGCTTCTGGCTGTCGTGACGCCTATCGAGTCCGGAATCCGTTACCCTGAGGTCCGCCACAGGAGCTCCTCCATGTCCGACCTCATCCATGACCTCACCGACAAGTCCTTCGCCCAGGCCGTTTCCAGCGGCATCACCGTGGTGGACTTCTGGGCGCCCTGGTGCGCCCCCTGCCGCGAGCTGGCCCCCATCACCGAGGCTCTGGCTGCGGAGCTCAAGGGCAAGGTGACCTTCGCCAAGCTGAATGTTGATGACCACACCCCCCTCTCCGAGCAGTACGACGTGCTGAGCATGCCGACCCTCGTGATCTTCAAGGACGGCGAGGCCGTGGATCGCATCGTGGGCACCCTGCCCCTCGACCAGCTGCGCACCCGCATCGAAAAATCCTTCTAATCCTTCTCCCTTCCGACTCGAGGCACCCATGAGCACCCTTACCGGCGAGAGCCTTCTCCAGCAGCTGAACTGGCGCTACGCCACCAAGAAGTTCGATACCACCCGGCAGATCCCCGCGGAGGACTGGGCTGTGATCGAGCAAGCGCTGGTCCTGTCTCCCTCCAGCTACGGCCTGCAGCCCTGGAAGTTCATCGTGGTGACGGACCCCGCCCTCAAGGCGAAGCTCCGCCCCGCCACCTGGAACCAGTCCCAGGTGACAGACTGCAGCCACTACGTGATCCTCACCGCCAAGCAGGACCTCACCGAAGCCGATGTGGACGCCTTCGTGGCCCGCATCGCCAAGGTGCGCGGCGTCCCCCCCGAGACCCTCGCCGGCTACAAGGGCTACATGGTGGGCGACCTGGTGAAGGGCCCTCGCCACGCGGTCATCGCCGAGTGGGCGGCCCGCCAGACCTACATCGCCCTGGGCAACCTGCTGACCAGCGCCGCGGTCCTGGGCGTGGACGCCTGCCCCTTCGAGGGCCTGGAGCCGGACAAGTACGACGAGATCCTCGGCCTGGTGGGCACCGGCTTCTACACTGTCTGCGCCTGCCCCATGGGCTACCGCTCCACAGACGACAAGTACGCCACCACCCCCAAGGTGCGCTTCGAGACCGCGGACATCGTCGAGCACCGGTGAGGCGGCCATGCTGACCCGCGCGCTCGGCGCTCAGGGCCTCACCGTCTCGGCCCTGGGCCTGGGCTGCATGGGCATGTCCGATTTCTACGGCCGCAGGGATGACGCCGAGTCTACGGCCACGATCCAGCACGCCGTGGATCGGGGCGTCACCCTCTTCGACACGGCCGATGTCTATGGCCCCCATACGAACGAAGTCCTGGTGGGCAAGGCCCTGGCCGGGATGCGGAACCGGGTGGTCCTTGCCACCAAGTGCGGCATCCGGCGGGATCCGGCGGACCCCCTCGTTCGCGGGGTCTGTGGGCGTCCCGACTACATCCGGAGCGCCTGCGAGGCCAGCCTGCGGCGTCTGGGCATCGACACCATTGATCTCTACTACCTGCACCGGGTGGACCCCGAGGTGCCCATCGAGGACTCCGTGGGCGCCATGGCTGGACTGGTGACGGCGGGCAAGGTGCGCTTCCTGGGCCTCTCGGAGCTCAGCCCGGCCACCCTGCGCCGGGCCTGCCAAGTGCATCCCATCACCGCCGTGCAGTCCGAGTACAGCCTCTGGACCCGGGATCCCGAGGACGGCATCCTGCAGGCCTGCCGGGAACTGGGCGTGGGCTTCGTGCCCTTCAGCCCCCTGGGCCGGGGCTTCCTCACGGGCCAGCTGCGCCGCTTCGAGGACTTCGAGCCCGACGACTCCCGGCGCCTCTCCCCGCGGTTCCAGGGCGAGAACTTCAATAAGAACCTGGAGCTGGTGGCCCGCATCGAAGACATGGCCGCCGCCCGCGGCTGCACCGCCTCCCAGCTGGCCCTGGCCTGGGTCCTGGGCCAGGGCAGCGACCTCGTCCCCATCCCCGGCACCAAGCGACGGGACCGCCTGGAGGAGAACCTGGGCGCCCTGGAGCAGGTGCTCTGCCCCGGTGAGCTGCAGGAGCTGAGTGGTCTGTTCCCCCCCGGCGCCGCCGCCGGACTCCGGTATCCCGAGGGGCTGATGCACCTGGTCAACCGCTGAAACAGACCGGCCTCAGACAGCGTGTGCGGGCCGTGGGAGACTAGGGCCGTTCCGCCGGAGTTCCCCATGAGCGACGCCTCGCCCGTCCCCATCGTCACCGCCCCCCGAGGCACCCACCTGCACTGCAAGGGCTGGGTACAGGAAGCCGCCCTGCGCATGCTCATGAACAACCTGGACCCGGAGGTGGCGGAGCGGCCCGAGGACCTGGTGGTCTACGGCGGCCTGGGCACGGCCGCGCGGAACTGGGACTGCTTCCACGCCATCGTGAAAGAGCTGAAGCACCTGCATGACGACGAGACCCTGCTGGTGCAGAGCGGCAAGCCCGTGGGC
>CAIRAS010000082.1 GCA_903876615.1 uncultured Holophagaceae bacterium | reverse complement strand
TCCTTGCCGGTGCCGAGGACGGTGCCCACGAGGCCCAGGGCTTCGGCCTGGTCGGCCGCGGGCAGGGTCTTGAGGATCTCCAGCCAGAGCACCTCCTCGAGGACGTTGTAGGCCGTCTGCACCTCGGCCAGGTCCACGCCCGCCTCGAAGCGCGCCGTGGCCACAGCGCTGGCGTGGCGGATGACCGGGGCCAGGTTGCGCTCCAGCACGGCGGTGATGACCAGGCTCAGCAGCGTGCCGAGTCGCCCGCGAATCTCATCGGCGCCGGCCGCTTCGTAGTGCTCCAGGTGGGACCGGTGCAGAGAGGCGATGGCCTTGGCCAGGATCTCCTCCCGGTGGCTGCGCAGGATCTTCTCGAGGCCCATGGGACGCTCCTCCGTGCGGTGAGCCTCAGCGTGCCTTCGTGGCGCGGGCGCTGCCGCCGTTGGCACCATTGTTGACCCAACGGTCAGTGATCTAGGTCAACCTGGGGCTGGGGCGTTCCAGGTCACTTCGCAAGGCAAAGAAAACAAAAGCTATTAACCACCGATAAACACCGATGAACACCGATTAAAAGCTGATCAAGCAAAGAACAGAAGGGCCCCTCAAGTGGGGCCACAAGGCCGGCACCATCAGGGGGCAGCTATCCCGCTGCACGGGTTGGATCCCGGGGGGGTGTGTCGGGACCTCTTGGCGTCCCTGGCGTCTTCTCGGTATCGGCTGCGCCGAAACGCGAGGCATGCAGACTTCTGGCGGTGGGCTTTTCATCCCAACCCGCGCGCCGACACGCCGGCATGGGATCGGTATCGGTGTTCATCAGCTTTTCTCGGTGTTCATCGGTGGCAAAAGATCCCTTTTCTCTGGCTGCCAATCAGCCTCAGAGATCCCCGATGGCGGCCACGACGCGGGTCCAGAGGTCGCTGCCCTGGGTGCTGTTGGTGAGGATGACGAGGCCGGTGCCCCGGCTGGGCGAGAACTGGGAGAAGCAGCGGAAGCCGGTCATGTTCGAGCCGCCGTGGTGGGCGATGTCGCCCAGGTCCGTGGCGTTGAGTGACCAGCCCAGCCCCCAGAAGACCGCCGTGCCGCGGGCCGCGCCCGGCCGCTCTACGGGGTCGCGGGCGTCCAGGTGGACCTGGTGCGCCAGCGCTTCCCGGGCCGAGGCCTGGGCCAGCAGCTTTGACTCCCCCCGCTCGGCCTTCATTACTTCGAGCAGCAGGCGGGCATAGTCCTCGGCGGTGGTGTAGAGCGAGTAGGCCGCGTTGGGGTGCAGGTATTTTGAGGTGGTCAGCACGGTCCCGTCATCGCGGTGGCCGCTGGCTTGGCGAGAGCCCAGGGCTGGCGTCCAGGCAAAGCCCGTGGCTGTGAGCTCAAGCGGCGCGAAGAGGTCCCGCGTGGCCCAGGCATCCAGAGGCTGGCCCGTGACCCGCTCGAGCACCCGCTGCAGGTAGAAGATCCCCTCGCCGGAGTAGCCGAACCGCGAGCCGGGCGTGAACCGGAGGGGGAGCGGCCCCTCCCGCTCCTCGCCGCCCGGGCGCCAGTTGGGGAAGCCGGTGGTGTGGGAGAGGGCCATGCGGGCGGTCACCCGGCGGCGCTCGGGCTGCTCGGGCAGGATCCTTTCCTGAGCGTAGGCCTCCAGGGGCCGGTCGAGGTCGAGGCGGCCCCGCTCCACCAGCTGCAGCGCCAGCAGCCCGAAGATGGGCTTGCTCATGGACGCTGCCTCGAAGACGGTGCCGGGCGTGACCGGCTCTCGGGTCTGGGCGTTCCGGACGCCGTAGCCCCTGGACCAGACCAGGCGCCGGTCCTGGATCAGCGCGATGGCCACGCCGGGCACGTGGAGCTCGGCCATCAGCGTGGGCACGAGCTGATCCAGGGTGGCCGCCAGGGCCTTCGGCGTGAGCTGGCTGGCCCGTCCCCCCGGGTCCACCGTCCGCAGGGCCTGGGCCGCCGCCGTCCGCACGGACTCCTCCCGGTCGCTGAGCAGCCGGGTCAGTTCCGCCGCCGATGACTGAGCGGGCTGCCCGAGGCCACCCAGGGCCACGGCCGCGGCCTGGCGGACATGCTCACTGGGATCAGCCAGGGCCTTGGTGAGGGCTGGCAGGGCCGCCAGGGCCGGGGAACCGACTCGGCCGAGGGCGATGGCCGCGGACCAGCGGACCTCGCTGCTGGGGCCCTGGAGGGCCCGGGCCAGGGCCGGGACCGCAGGCGCGCCGATCTGCCCGAGGGCCAGGGCGGCCGCCCCTCGCAGGTAGAGGTCCTCGTCGCCCAGGGCCGCCACCAGGGTCTGGACCACCGCCGGAGTCTCGGGGCCGAGGTCACCCAGGCGGGCCAGGGCCTCCTCGCGGCGCCGGGGGTCGGGGTCCGCCAGGGCCTGGAGCAGACCTTGCGGAGCGCTTGCTCTGGGCGGCGTCTGGCCGGTCAGCGGCAGGGCCAGGCCGGCGGCCAGGAGCAGCGTGGCCAGGGGGCGGCGTCGAGGGGGGGCAGGGCAGGGCAGCATGGGCACCTACTCCAGGTGGTCCTTCTTGAAGTCCCGATACAGGTCCTGGAGGAGGGCCGTGACGGGGCCCATGCTTCCCCCGGAGAGGCTGGCACCATCGACCTCCACCACCGGCATCACCTCGGAGACGGTGCTGGCGATGAACGCCTCGTCCGCCGTGAGGAAGTCCTGGAGGTAGAGGCGCTGCTCGTGCACCTCCAGGCCATGCGCGCGGGCCAGCCCCATCACGCACTGGCGGGTGGTGCCCGGCAGGATGTTGTCCAGCTCCGGGGTGATCAGGACCTTGTCCCGGACACAGAAGATCGTGGAGCTGGGGCCTTCGGTCAGGTAGCGGCCCCGCTCGTCATCGCGGGTGAAGAGGGCCTCGAAGGCGCCCTTCTCTTTCGCATACTGCTTGCCCAGCACGTTGGGCAGCAGGTTGATAGACTTGATGTGGCAGTAGCCCCAGCGGATGTCCTGGAAGGTGACGGTCTTTACACCCACGGACCAGCAGCCCTCGGGCATCTTCCGGAGCGGGATCAGGACGATGAAGAAGTTGGGCCGCACGCCCTCGGGGAAGGGGTGGTAGCGGGGC
>CAIRAS010000081.1 GCA_903876615.1 uncultured Holophagaceae bacterium | reverse complement strand
GGCTCCGACTTGGCGCTGAATCGTGAGACGCGCAGGAACCGGTCCAGGGTGGCCGAGGGGATGGACGACCCAGTCTTTGGCCCGTCTACCCCAGGGCAGGGCACCGGGGTGGTCTGGGGCGACGCCAGGCCCAAGCACATGGGCCCTAGGGATGCCCAGCGGCGGCCAGCCCCGGGTCAGGACTTCGACGTCTTCTCGTAGCTTGCGTGTTGTGGTATCCTCACCACGTTGCTATTTGGGGGTCGCCGTGGGAAGCATGTTTCATACCGGGACGAACTTCCAGCACCCGCTGAATTTCAAGACCATGGTGGATCCGTTCGGCATCGGGGACAACCCGGCCACGCCAGCAGCCCCGGCCACCCCACCGCCCGCGCCCACCCTGGGCAACAGCGCTGACAGCCTGGACGTGGCTGCCCAGCAGCAGCAGATGATGCTGCAGCGTGGGCGATCCGCCACCTTGCTGACCGGCGGCGGCGGGCTCAACAGCACCCAGTCCGCGTCCAAGACGCTGCTCGGTCAGTGATGGCTGAACCTGCGGCCACCCCCCAGAACACCGACCTCGTCGATGAGATCCTGCGCGCTGCCGAACTTAAGTTCAGCAAACGGGGCATTTGGGAAGCGCAATGGGAGCAAGTCTCTCAGAAGGTGCTGCCCTACTACTCGACCAGCTTCTTCAGCCAGGGCAACACTGTCCCTGGCGCGCAGCGCAACCAGGAGCAGTTCGACGTAACGGCGAATGGCGCCCTGCTCAAGTTCGCCTCGATCATGGAGTCCGAGCTGGTGCCGATGGGCAGCCAGTGGCACCGGATCCGGCCCACCGACCCCACCCTGCGCAAGTCCAGGGACGCGATGAACTGGTATGACCTGGTGGCCGACACCATGTTCCACTACCGGTATTCCCCACGGTCTGGGTTCCACAGCAACATGCACGAAGGCTTCATCTCCATCGGCGCCTTCGGAACCTGCGGCCTGTTCACCGATGCCTACCGGGATCCCACCGACCCCAGCGCCCGCGGCCTGCGCTACCGGCAGATCCCCCTGGGCGAACTGTTCTTCTCGGTCAACCACCAAGGCCAGGTCGACACTGTCTATCGTCGGTTCAAGATGACCTTGCGGCAGATCGCCCAGCGCTGGGGCAAAGACAACCTCCCGCAGTCCCTGAAGGACAAGCTCAGCGCCGCACCTGAAGAGGAAGTGTTCCTCGTCCACTGTGTCCGGCCGAACCGCGAGTATGACGGCTACCGGATCGACGCCAAGGGCAAGCGGTTCAGCTCCCACTACATTCTGAAGGATGCGCGGCATCTGCTGGAGGAAGGTGGCTACCGCACCTTCCCATACAGCGTGGCGCGCTACCTGACGGCGCCGGGCGAGGACTACGGCCGCGGGCCGGCCATGAACGTCTTCCCCAGCATCAACGTGCTGAACGAGGAAAAGAAAGTCGTTCTGAAGACGGGGCACCGTGCGCTTGACCCGGTGCTGCTGGCTTATGACGACGGCATCCTGGACTCGTTCCAGATGCGCAATGGGGCCCTGAACTACGGCGGCGTGTCCGCCGATGGGCGCCCCCTGGTCCATGCGCTACCCACGGGCGATCCCCGGATCGGCCAGGAGATCATGGAGGACGAGCGCAAGGCCATCAACTCGGGCTTCCTGATTGACCTGTTCCAGATCCTGGTCGAGACGCCCCAGATGACCGCGACCGAAGTGCTGGAGCGGGCCAGGGAGAAGGGCGCGCTCATCTCGCCCACCATGGGCCGGTTCCAGAGCGAAGGCCTGGGCCCGATGATCGAGCGGGAGTTCGATCTGCTGGTCTACCAGGGCCTGATCCCCCCGCCGCCCCAGATCATCCTGGACGCGAACGCCGAATACAAGATCGAGTACGACGCCCCGCTCAACCGGCAGATGCGTTCCGAAGCTGC
>CAIRAS010000080.1 GCA_903876615.1 uncultured Holophagaceae bacterium | reverse complement strand
GGGCCGGGCTCCAGCCCGCGCCGATCTGCTGCCCCGTGGCGATGACGGGCTGGCCGCCCGGTTGCGTTGTAACCATGCGCCCCAGCCTACCCGATATGCGATGCTCAACCGCATGTGGAGCGTCAAACCCTGGATTCCTCCCGCCCGGCCGGACCTAGCCGCTCTGGCCATGGAGGCCGCGGATGCGGCGGGCATCGACCAGCTGCGTGCCTGGCCGGAGCACCGGAAGGGCGGGGTCGGTTTTGGAGCGCTGCCGCCTTTTCTCTGCTGGCAAGGGGTTCGGGAGGGCCGCTGGCACCTGGCCCTGCTGCAGGCCCGGGAGGTGGGAGCCCTGGTGCCCGGCGCCCGCATCCAGATGCTGCCAGCGGGCTGGCTGGAGGCTCTCGATGTCGAGGCCCTGGCCCGACCCCTGGCCCAGCATCCGGACTTTCCGGGCGGGGCCTCCGTGCATCTGGTGCACCTGCCCGGCGGGGCCCTATTCCGGGCTCGCACCTTTGGCACACCCGCCCCTGACTTCGTGGCGGAGGTGCTCAAGCAGACCAGCCAGCTGCAGGTCTGGTCCCTGGCGGACTAACCTGCCTACTTGCCGCGGTTGCTCATGCGGGTGTGGGTCACACCGCTCTTGCCCTGGGGCTTGGTGGAGGCCTTCTGGAGGGGCTTCGGGCCGGGTCCAGCCTTGGGCTTGGCAGTCGCGGGGCTGGCGGCGGCCTTGTCCACGGCCTGCAGGGACTTCAGGAGGTCGGCGGGGACGAGGGGCTTGGTCATAGGTACTCCTGAGCCCATTCTATCCGCAGGACAGAGTGAAGCGCAGGCAGTTGCCGGATTCGTTGAAACTCATCTCCGTGGCCACGGACCGGATGATCAGGAGGCCCCGGCCACTGGCCTGGTGATCGTCCGCGGCCCTGAGTTGCTCCCAGGCCCGCCAGTCGAAGCCGGGTCCGGAGTCCTCGACTTCCACGCCCAGGGCGCAGATGGAACCTTGGGCCTCCTGGTAGAGGCGGAAGCGGAGGGTCAGGGTGCCGGTTTCGTTCGACGCCAGGCGCTCCCTTCGGACCGCGTCGTAAGCCTCGAAGCCCTGCTGTTTGAGGGCCGAGTCCAGTCTCAGGAGCCCGTGGTCCAGGGCGTTGGTGGTGGCTTCGGAAAGGGTCATGGCGAGCAGCTGATTCATGGCACCGGGAATGCCGCGGTTGCTGAACAGGCGCAGGCAGTCCGGCAGCACCTCCCGCATCGAGTGGCAGCGCGGATCGAACCGGAGCTCGAAGGCAAAGGGGCTGCTATGAGGGGTCAGGGCGGCAGGCAGGACCTTGTCCGCCCGGGGGGGGGCGATGGGTTCAGGCGGCGGCACTTCCCACAGGGCCCAGCTCACGTCGTCATGTTGTTCGTTGGTGCGGACGCCGAGGTTGAGGGACTCCTGGATGAGGAACCGATGAACATTGAAGGGGGTTTTGCTCATCCCCTGGGTCAGCATCTGGTAGGCATCTTCCGCGCCCAATATTTCCTGAAGGCCGTCGGTGAAGGTCAGGAGGCGCTCGCCGCCGGAGACTTCGACCTCTTCCACCACGGCGTCCTCGACCTGGTCGAGGACGCCTGCGGGCAAGTTGCGGGACGCGAAGCGCCGGATCTTCCCCTTAGAGCTCATGAAAATGGCCTCGGGTAGGCCCGCATTGAGCAGGGATAGGGTGCGGTTGTGCAGGTCCAGGCGCACCAGCAGGAGGCAGACGAACCGGCCCGAAGGCAGCATCTTCCGGAGCTTCGTGTTGATCTCCCGGTAGATGGTCTCCAGGGGGATGTCGCGGCTGACCATGCCCCGGAAGGCCTGGATGGCCGGAATGGTCGAGACCCCGGCGGCCAGCCCGTGGCCCGTGGCGTCGCAGAGCAGGCCGAAGTGGATGCCTGGCAGCCCCTGCTGATAGGTGCAGGCGTCGCCGTTGATGCGCTCGGTCTGGAGGGTCTCCATGTGGATGTGGTTTGGCATGGCCCGCAGGCCAGGCTCCACCAGTCGGTGCAGGATGTGCTTCGTGATCAGCATTTCCTCGTCGCTCTCGGATTTGGCGAGCGCGAGATTCTTGTGGAGAGAGATCAGCTCCACCAGGGAGCGCACCCGCAGGCGCAATTCGTCTGGGGTGACAGGCTTGGTGAGGAACTCCACGAAGCCCGCGTCCAGGCTTTCGCGCAGGACCTGGGATTTCTCCGCCCCAGTCAGCATGACCATGGGGATGAATCGGTGGGGGTCCAGCGCCTTGATGCTCCGGCAGAGCTCGATGCCGTTCATCCCCGGCATCTGGTAGTCGGTGAGAATCAGGTCCGGCTTATGCGCCCGGTAGAGATCCAGGGCCTCCAGGCCGTCCCGGGCATGGATAACCTTGTAGCCGTCGCCCAGCAGGACCGCGTTCGCCACGATGTGGAAGAGGGCGTCATCGTCGGCGATCAGGATCCGCAAACTCAGTCCTCCCGGATCTCGAACAGCTTTCCGAACTGCACGATCTTGAGGATCCCCATCACCGCGGGGGAGGGCTTGATCAGCACCACCTTGATGCCCTTCTCCTCGGTCTTCTCCCGCAGGACCAGCAGCATGCCCAGGGACGAGGAGTCCATGTAGTGCAGGCCCGAGAGATCCAAGGTGATCTGCTCGGTCCCCGGGTCATCGAGCAGCTCTTGGGTGGCGGACCGGAAGGCGATGTGGGACTCGAAGGTGAAGTTCCCCTCCAGCCGGATCAGGGATGCAGAGGGTTCTCGGTGCAGGGTGAGCATCATGGTTGGGGCCTTTGTCCAGTCGCCAAGCTCAACGCATCGGTCCTTTCCCGGGGAAGGATGATTAATTGACCTGGAGGCGATGTGATCTGGTTCATGGGCCGCGGGGACCAGCGCGGATAAGCTGATTGGGCCCGGCTGATGGCAGGGCAGATGCGGGGATGGTGGCCCATGGGCGCAGAAGCGTGGGAAGAACTGGCCAGTCAGGCGGAAGCGGCCTTCGAGACTTGGAAGGGTGCCTCCCGGTTGGCTCGGAGGGCGCTGTTGGAGGCCTGGCTGGGGCAGATTGTCCCGGTCCGGGAGGAGCTGGCCCAGGCCATGGCGGTCGAAACGGGCAAGCCCATTACCATGGCGCGGGGCGAGGTCGGCCGCGCCGAGATGACCCTGCGGGCGACCATCGAGGCCATTGCGACCTTTGGCGAAGAGGCCATTCCCTACGACCTGATGCCTGGGGCCGACGGCTGCCGGGCGGTGTTCCGGCGGTTCCCCCTGGGTCCCGCCCTGGCCATCACGCCGTTCAACTTCCCCGTGAACCTGGCGGTCCACAAGCTGGCGCCGGCTCTGGGCGCGGGCTGCAGCGTGATCTGGAAGCCCTGTCCCCAGGCGCCGCGGACCTCCCAGCTGCTCTGGGCGAGCTTTGAGGCGGCCCGGGTGCAGGTGGGCGCGCCCGTTGCGCTGCTGCAGCTGGCTGGGTCGGACCCGGTGCAGGCCGAGGCCCTGGCCCGGGACCCCCGCATTGTCGTGGTGAGCTTCACCGGCTCCGAGCGCGTGGGCCGTCACCTGGAGCAGGTGCTGGCCGGGAAGCGGCTGCTGCTGGAGCTGGGGGGCAATGGGGCCGTGGTCGTTGACGAGGGTGTGGATCCGGTGGCCGTCGCCAAGAGTATCGCCCCGGCAGCGGTGGCTGGCGCGGGGCAGAGCTGCTCCAAGGCCCAGCGCATCTATGTCCACCGCAACCTCTGGGAGGCCTTTGTCCCTGCCTTCGTCGCGGCCGTTCAGGCGCTGCCCTGCGGCGATCCCATGGATCCCGCCACCCTGGTGGGCCCCGTCATCGACGAGGCCACGGCCCGCCGGGTGGATGCGGGTCTGGATCGAGCGGCCCAGGCCGGCGCGCAGTTCCTGCTGCGCGGAACGCGCCAGGGGGCCCTGCTGCCACCCGCCATCCTGACCGGCCTGGCCGAGGAGGATCCGCTGCAGTGCGAGGAGGCATTCTCGCCGGTCACCGTGCTGACCCAGGTGAATTCCTTTGAGCAGGGTCTCGCCCTCGCCGCGGCCACCCGCTTCGGTCTGCGGGCCAGCGCCTACAGCCGGGACCAGCGCCACCTCCGGCTCGCGGAAGCCACGCTGCGGGCGGGCGGGGTGCTGCTGAACCTGCCGCCCACCTTCCGGCTCGACGCCGCCCCCTTTGGCGGAGTCCGCGCCAGCGGCAACGGCTTCGAAGGTCCGCGCTGGGCCATGGAAGGCTTCACGGAAGGCCGCCTCATCGTCGAGGGGCCGGCCCTGTAGCAACCCCGGAGTCAACCCATGCCCCTGCCCATGCCCTTCCGTTCCGGTGACCTGGTGGTGGTGGTGGCGCAATCCCCCCGGGAGCGCTGCTGGGGCCGCATCCTCGGCCTCGAAGCCGCGGGCATCGCCCTGCGTGGCCTGGACCTGACCCCCTGGGAGGAGGTGCTGAGCCTCGTCCGCACCGGGCAGGGCGACCAGGTGGCCCTCAGTACCCGATTCATCCCCATGCATCGCATCGAAGCGATGTACCTCGACGAGGCCAGCTCCGGCGTGCCCAGCCTGGCGGACACGTTCCGCGAGCGCACCGGCACCGACGCCCGGACCTTCCTCGCCGACGCCTGACCCCCAACCTCACCTACCGCCGCAGGAGGCTCCCTTGACCAACGCCAACCACTCCCTCTGGATGGAGCGCTTCCGCGAGCGGGCCAAGGTGCTGCAGCGTCACATCGTGCTGCCGGAGGGCCGCGAGGACCGCACGCTCCAGGCCGCCCAGATGCTGCTGGACCAGGGCCTCTGCCGCCTCACGATCCTGGGGGATCCCTCGGACATGGCCAAGCGGGGCGCCGCCCTGGGCCTGTCCTTGAAGGGTGCGCAGCTGGTGGATCCCGCCACCAGTCCGCTGCTGCCGGAGCTCGCTGGCGCCTACTATGAGCGCCGCAAGGCCAAGGGCATCACCGAGGTCCAGGCTCTCGAAGCCCTCGGCAACCCCCTCTGGTTCGGGGCCATGCAGGTCCAGACCGGCCACGGCGATGGCATGGTTGCCGGAGCGCTCAACACCACCGCCGAGACCGTCCGCGCCTGCCTCCAGGCCATCGGCGCCGCCAAGGGCATCAAGACCGTCTCCAGCTTCTTCCTGATGATCCACCCCGACACCTCCTTCGGGGAGCAGGGTGCGGTGATCTTCGCGGACTGCGCGGTGGTGCCGGATCCCACGCCGGAGCAGCTGGCGGACATCGCCCTGGCGGCCGCGGGGAACGCCCGCAGCGTGATGGGTGTGGAGCCCCGGGTGGCGCTCCTGAGCTTCTCCACGCGCGGCTCCGCCGAGCACCCCCGGGTGGACAAGGTGCGCGCGGCCCTGGCCATCCTGAAGGAGAAGGCGCCGGACCTGGCGGCAGACGGCGAGCTGCAGGCCGACGCGGCGCTGCTGGCCTCCGTGGGCAGCCGCAAGGCGCCGGGTTCCGCCGTGGCGGGCCGGGCGAACGTGCTGGTCTTCCCGGACCTCGACGCCGGCAACATCAGCTACAAGATCGCCGAGCGCATGGGCGGGGCGGCCGCCATCGGGCCCTTCCTCCAGGGCCTCGCGCGGCCGGCCAACGACCTGAGCCGCGGCTGCAGCCCCCAGGACATCGCGGATGTGGCGGTTCTGACGGCCCTGCAGTGAGACGCATCGCCTTCTTCATCTCCGGCACCGGCGGCAATGCCCTGAACCTCCTCAGGGCCTGCCGCGAGGGCCGGGTGCCGGGGCTGCCCGTGCTGGGAGTGGCCTCCAAGCCCAAGGCGGGCGGCATCGCCCGGCTCGAGGCCGAGGGTCTGCCCATGGCCGTGGTGGTGCGGGGGGCCTTCGACTCAGACGAGGCTTTCTCCGAGGCCTGCTACCGGGCTGCTGAGGCCGCGGGCGCCGAGGTCATCTGCCTCTGCGGCTGGCTGAAGAAGCTCACGGTGCCGACCCGCTGGACTGGGCGCATCCTCAACATCCACCCGGGCCTGCTGCCCCGCTTCGGCGGCCCCGGGATGTATGGCATGCACGTCCACCGCGCGGTCCTGGCAGCGGGCGAGGCCGAGTCCGGCGCCACCGTGCACCTGGTGGACGGTGACTACGACCATGGCCGGGTCCTGGCTCAGCTGCGGGTGCCGGTGCTGCCCGGGGACACCCCGGAGGAGCTCCAGCGGCGGGTCTATGGCGCGGAAATGGAACTCTATCCCCGGGCCCTGGCGGCGTACCTCGCCCAACAGGATTAGACTGATCCCATGATCCCTCTCCTCACCGCCGACGAGATGCGGGCCGCCGAACGCCAGGCCATCGAAGGCTGGGGAGTGGCGTCGCTGGTCCTGCAGGAGCATGCCGCCCTGGGCGCCCTGGCGCTGCTGCCTGGCGACGCCCAGCTGCATGTGCTGGCGGGCCCCGGCAACAACGGCGGAGATGCCCTGGCGCTGGCCCGCCTCGCCCATCTGCAGGGGCGGGCCGTGACCGTCTGGTCGCCCTTCGCCCAGCCCCACTGGCAGGGGGACGCGGCCCAGCAGGCCCGGCTCTGGCAGGGCCTTGGGCAGAGCATTCAGACTACCGAGGCGCCCGCCCGGGCCATGACCGCCTGGCGGGGTTGGGTGGTGGACGGTCTCTTCGGCCTCGGCACGACCCGGCCCCTCGAAGGCCCCGCAGCCACCTGGGTGCAGGCGCTGAACGCCAGCGGCCTGCCCGTCCTGGCCCTGGACCTGCCTTCGGGCCTGGACCCCAGCTCCGCCGAGGTGCCGGGCGAGGCCGTGCACGCGGTGAAGACCGCCTGCTTCGGCGCCCGCAAGGTCTGTCATGGCCTGCTGCCCGCCCGGAACTGGTGCGGCGAGATCACCGTGGTGCCCATCCCCCTTGAGCAGCCTCCGGCCGGCACCCTGCACCTGCTGGAGCGGCCCGTCCTGGCCCCCCGCGCCTGGGATTCCCACAAGGGCAGCTTCGGCCATGTGGCCATCCGCGCCGGCAGCCTCGGCATGAGCGGCGCCGCGGTACTGGCGGCCCTGGGCGCCCTGCGGGCCGGGGCCGGGCTTGTGACGGTGCTGACAGACGCCGAGGTCCGGGCTGAGATCGCCGCCCAGGTGCCCGAGGCCATGGTGCAGGTCTGGCGCGGTACGGTGCCTGCCGAGGCCGATGTGCTGCTGGTGGGTCCCGGGGGCATCACCGAGGTGCCGGACTGGCCGGGTCCCCTGGTCGTGGACGCCTCGGCCCTCAAGGAAGGTGAAGGCCCGCGCTGGATGAATCGGCCCGGCACCGCCATCACCCCCCATCCCGGCGAGTTCGCGCGGCTCTTCCACCTGGCCCGACCCCTGCTGATGGATGAGCGGCTGGCCCAGGCCCGGGACGTGGCCACCGGCAAGCCCGGGGTCCTGCTGCTGAAGGGTGCCCAGAGCGTCATCGCCGGCGGTGCCAGCCCGGATCTCTGGATCAATCCCACGGGTCACCCCGGGCTCGCCACGGGCGGCAGCGGTGACCTGCTCGCGGGCATGGTGGCCGGGTTCCGCGCCCAGGGGCTGCCCATGCGCGAGGCGGTGGCCACAGCGGCCTGGTTCCACGGCGCCGCGGCGGATCGGCTGCCGGGCGCGGGCCTGCTGCCCCGGGACCTCGCGGATCTGCTGCCGGAGCTGCTGCGTGGCTGAGCGGTTCCTGGCCGACGAGGGGGAGACCGAGGCCCTGGGCGAGGACCTGGCCCGCCTCACGCCCCCCGGGGGGACCTGGCTGCTGCGGGGCGAGCTGGGGGCCGGCAAGACCACCTGGACCCGGGGCTTCCTCCGGGGGCTGGGCGGCGATCCCGATGCCGTGGCCTCACCGACCTACGCCGTGCTGCACCGCTACGAGCTGCCTGAGGGGAGCCTGTTTCATCTGGACCTCTACCGGCCGGGGCCGGAAGGGGCCTGGACCCTGGGCCTGGAAGAGACCCTCAGCCCCACGGACCGGTTGGTCGTGGAGTGGGCAGGCCGCAGCGGCCCCTGGCCCTCCCCCTGGGTTGCGGAGCTGACGCTGGGTGCCGACGGCGAGGGCCGCCGCGCGGAATGGACACTGCCTGACCAGTCGGACCGGCGATAATCAACCCATGAACCTCCAGCTGCTCCTCACGCTCCTGACGCTCCTCACCGCGGCCATCGCCGCCTGGGCCGCCCTCCGGCCCCGGCGGGACCCCGGTCTGGAGGCCCTCCAGCGCCAGCTGACCGAGGAGATCGGCCGTTCCCGGCGGGACGGCCAGGCCGACCTGGTGACCCAGCTTGGCCCCCTCCGGGACCAGCTGACGGGCCTGGGGCAGAACCTGGCCACCTCGAAGGCGGAGCAGCAGAAGGCCCTGGCTGAGGGCCTCGCCGACCGCTTCCGGGAGCTCGCCAAGGACCTCCAGGCGGCCCTGACCCTGGGCCGGGAGGAGCAGCGCCGGAGCCTGCTGGAGGTCCAGGAGTCGGTGCGCGCGCAGCTGGAAGCCCTCCAGAAGGGCAATGACGCCAAGCTGGAGCAGATGCGGCAGACTGTGGACGAGAAGCTCCACGACACCCTGGAGAAGCGCCTGGGCGAGAGCTTCAAGCAGGTCAGCGACCGCCTGGAGGCCGTGCACAAGGGCCTGGGTGAGATGCAGACCCTGGCCCAGGATGTGGGTGGCCTCAAGCGGGTCATGGGCAACTTCAAGACCCTCGGCATGCTGGGCGAGGCCCAGCTGGGCGGCCTGCTGGCTCAGTTCCTGGCGCCCCAGCAGTTCGAGGCTCAGGTGCGGGTGAACCCGGACAGCCGCGAGGCCGTGGACTTTGCCGTCCGCATGCCCGGCCCCTCCGAGGACCAGCCCGTCTGGCTGCCCATCGACGCCAAGTTCCCCCTGGAGGACTACCAGCGGCTCATGGATGCCCAGGAACTGGCGGACCTGCCCGGGGTCCAGGCGGCCTCCAAGGCCCTGGAAGCCCGCGTCGTCACCGAAGCCAAGGGCATCTGCGAGAAGTACCTCCGTCCGCCGCTCACCACGGACTTTGCGCTCCTGTTCCTCCCCTCGGAGGGGCTCTATGCGGAAGTGCTGCGGTGCCGGGGCTTGTTCGAGCGCCTGCAGCGGGACTACCGGGTCACGGTGGTGGGGCCCACGACCCTGTCGGCTCTGCTGAATGCCCTCCAGGTGGGGTTCAAGACCCTGGCCATCACCCGCCAGAGCGCCGATGTCTGGAAGGTCCTCGGGGAGGTGAAGACCGAGTTTGGCCGCTTCACGGACAGCCTCAAGGCCGTCGAGAAGAAGCTGCAGGAGGCGGCCAACAAGGTCGGCGAGGTCACCACCCGGTCCAATGTCATGACCCGGAAGCTCAAGGACGTGGAGGCCTTGCCGGTCCTGGAAGCCGGGACTCCGGCCGCGCTGCCGGAAGAAAGCGAATAATTCACTTCACAATTCCCGTGTTTGCCTTAGGATTCGGGCAACCGCGAGGGTGCGATGCTGAAGGGGAAGGAGCGACACGGGGCCGGGGAAGTCATTGCCGTGGACCGGAACTATGTCCCCATGCAGGAGGTCAGCCGCCGCCGGGCGCTCTGTGCCGTTGTGTCAGGCCGGGCTCATGTGTTGAATCCAGCCACCTTCGAGCGGCACGGGAACCTGGATGCTCGCCTCGAGCTGATCATCTTTCCCCACGTGCAGGCCTGCAGCGACTCCAAGCTGTTGCTGGGCCGACTGGAGCGCCGGGTCCTGCGCCGGGATCATTTCATCTGCCAATACGAGGGTTGCGCCAAAAAGGCCACCACCGTGGACCATGTCATCCCGGTCTGCCAGGGCGGCTCCACCACCTGGCAGAACCTAGTGGGCTGCTGCCTTTCCTGCAACCAGACCAAGGGCGGACGCACGCCCGAGCAGGCCGGCATGATCCTCAAGCGCCAGCCCAAGGGGCCCCGGGCGCACCTGTTCGAGCGCTTCGAAGAGCTGCTGAAGCGGGCCAGCGCGGCCTGATGAGGGCCGGATTCCCGGATCACAGGCCCTGGCCAGGCAAATTATATTTGTTGTAAACAACAAATATAATTTGCCTAATCAACTGATTCGGCTGATAAGTAAGGAAAACTTGGCCCTAACCAACTGAAATCTTGCGACAGCTAACGATCAAAAAATGGGCTTTCCTTTTTTTCGTCCTGCACCTAGGCTCGATACCGAGGAGGAACCCTTATGCCTTCAGTGGATATCAGTTCTCAGACCGGTAAGGATTTCGCTGGAGATGCCCTCATCGTTCCGGTCTTTTCAGGCCGTGAGCGCCACCGTCTGCCCCTTGCCATCAGCAAGGTCGCCCGACAGGTGATGGATGAAGAGGATTTCAAGGCGGACTATCTTGAAGTTGTGCCGCTGCATCACCCCAATGGCGTGAAGGAGAGCCGCTGGATGGTGCTGGTGGGCCTCGGTGACGAAGAGAAGGTGACCCTCAACAAGATCCGCAAGGCCGTGGGCGCCGCGGGGCGGTTCTGCCTGAAAAAGAAGTGGAAGAAGATCGGCGTGCTGTCGCCCTCCACGTCCACCCTTGACCACGACGCCGTGCAGATTGCGGTGACCGAAGGGGCTCTGCTCGCTAACTACGATTTCGTGGCGTTCAAGGGCGGCAAGCCGGAGGCCAAGCAGTTCACCTCCGTCGAAGTCTTCACCAATGGGGACGACACCCGCAAGGCGCGCCGCAAGCTGCCCGTGGTCGAGGCCGGCGTGGCCGCCTGCCACCGGGTTCGGGACCTGGCCAACACCCCCGCTGGCGATCTCTATCCGGAGGTTTTCGCGGAAACAGCCGCGAAGCTCGCCAAGCAGCACAAAATTCACTGCGAAATCCTGGACGTGCCGGCCCTGGAAAAGGGTGGCTTCCGGGCGGTACTGGCCGTGGGGCAGGGCAGCGTCCGGCCGCCCCGGGTGGTCAAGCTCGAGTACAAGCCCAAGGAGAAGCCGAAGAAGCACGTGGTGCTCGTGGGCAAGGGCGTCTGCTTCGATTCGGGCGGCCTGTCCCTCAAGGACGGTTCCGGCATGGAGACCATGAAGGACGACATGACGGGTGCGGCCATCGTCCTGGCCACCCTGGTCGCCTGCGCCCAGCTGGAAGTGCCGGTCCAGGTCACGGGGCTCCTGGGTCTGGTGGAGAACATGCCTTCGGGCTCCAGCTACAAGCCAGGTGACGTGCTGCGCACCCGCAGCGGCAAGACCGTCGAGGTGCTCAACACCGATGCCGAGGGCCGCCTGGTCCTGGCGGACCTGCTCCACCTCGCCAGCGAGCTCGGCGCCGACCACGTCGTGGACCTGGCCACCCTGACCGGGGCGGCCCTTGTGGCCATGGGCGACGGGGTCTCCGCGGTCATGGGCACGGACCAGAAGCTGGTGGACCGCCTCGTGGACTCCGGGGGCGCCGTGGGCGAGTACCTCTGGCAGCTGCCCCTGGTGGAGGAATACTCGGATCTCCTGAAGAGTCCCCTGGCGGACCTGAAGAACATCACGGGCATCCGGTGGGGGGGCACCATCACCGCCGGCCTCTTCCTGCGGGAGTTCGTCGGCCAGGCCTCCTGGGTCCACGTGGACCTGTCCGGGTCCTGGTCCGGCAAGGAGCGCGACTACCGGACCCACGGGGGGAGCGGCGAAGGTCCCCGCTTCCTGCTCGAGTGGCTGATGGATTGAAGGGCTACCCCCCTTCCTTGGGAGGGGGGTACACTCTTTTTTTCAAATAGATGGAGATGTCCCCCTTGACCAATGGGCCCGGATGGGGGATTTATTGAGGACTGCCCTCGTGCATCCATAGTGCTTAACCCTTACGGAGTTCCCATGGAATCAATGGAGACCCTCACCAAGGCTGACCTCTCCCGTCACCTTATGGAGCGGCTTGAGCTTGGCAAGAAGGACGCGGACGTCCTGGTGAACACGTTCCTGGAGAGCATCATTGAATCTCTCCGGACCGGCGAGGGTGTTGAGTTGCGCGGCTTCGGCAGCTTCCGCCTTCGCGATCGCCGCGCCCGCCAGGGGCGCAACCCGCGCAGCGGGGAGAGCATCCAGGTCCCCCCCAAGCGGGTGGTCTATTTCAAGCTGGGCAAGGAACTGCGCAGCAAGCTCATCGACGACTAGTCGAGCGTCCTCAGGATCTGTCACAACCCAGGGAGTCTCCATGCGCCTCCGGAAAGTATTCCTGTCGCTGCTCGCAGTCTTTGCGATCACGGTTCCTGCCTTGGCCCAGAAGAAGCTGTCCAAGGAAGACAAGGCGAAGCTTCCCCGTATCGCCATCCTGGACTTCAAGGCTGCGCCGGATGCCTGGCACGGCTGGCGCCACGGCGGGTGGGGCAACCAGATGGGGACCATCTCCAATCAGCTACGAGACCTCTTCACCACCGAGATCGTGGAGAAGGGCAAGAACAAGATTCGGGTCATCGAGCGGGAGCGCCTCCAGGAAATCCGCGGCGAGCTGAACTTCCAGCAGAGCGGCGAGGTGGACACCGCCACGGTTCAGAAGATTGGCAAGCTGCTGGGCGTGAAATATGTGATGACCGGCAAGGTCACCCGCTTTGCCTACAAGGAAGCCGGCTTCAGCTCAGGGTGGGGCGTGGGCGCCCTGGTGGGCAAGGTGACCGGCAGTGGCATGGCCGGGGCCGTGGCCGGCAGCGTCAACGTCAAGAAGGCCTCCTTCACGGGCCGCCTGGACATCCGCCTCATCGAGGTCGAGACCGGCGAGATCTTGGGCGCCTGGAAGGACGAGGACAAGCTGGATGACACCAGCGTGAAGGTGGCTGGGGGCGGCTCTGAAGTCTCCTACGACGAGGAGTTGGTGAACAAGGTCTTCGAGCCCATCGTGCAGCGCATCGCTCCTAAGCTCCTGCGCGCCACAGTCTCCGCCAACGAAGACGACTGACACCCCGACGAGGGTGCCGGACTCAGGGCCCTTCGGGGCCCTTGTCCTTGCCCGCCGGGAACCAGGCCTGTACCGAGCTGCGGATGGCATCGGTGTAGCCCGGACCCAGCACTTCGGCGCAGTGCAGGTGCCAGGTGTTCACCTCGACCACCCGGCCGTTCTGGAACTGGGCCGCCAGCTGCCGCTGGACCTGCGGCGGGGCCAGCCGGTCCTGGGTGGCCAGGAAGCAGAGGCTGGGGGTGGTCAGGCGCAGCCCCGCCAGGCCCTGGACGAGGTCCGTGGCAGCGGGGGCATAGCCGCCCCAGCGCCCGGCCAGGCGGGCGGCGGCGGCCCCGATGGGCGGGGCCAGGACGTGCCAGACCCGATCCTCCGGTCCCCGCACCAGGCGCTCCGCGAAGCTGCGAGAGCTGGCGGGGGCGCCCTCCCAGATGATGCCGGCCAGGGGACCCCGGCCCTCCCGCTCAAGGTCGGCCAGGGCCAGCAGACCCACGGAGGCGCCCAGGCTGCGGCCCAGCAGGAGGATCCGCCGGCGGGGCAGCCCCGTAGCCTCCAGGTGGTGGACCATGCGGACCACCTCCTTGGCTTCCAGTGCGCCGAAGGTCACGGGCGGCACGGGACCGCCCCGGCGCATGGCATCATCCCGGCGCCGGTAGGTGAAGATGGCGGCATCCAGCCCCGGGAACCACTTCAGGGCGGGACTGGTGCCCCAGCGGTCATCGCCGAAGCCGTGCAGCAGCAGGACCAGGCCCGGGGAGGGGGTGGGCCGGGCGAAGCGCCAGAGCTGCAGGCCCTCGACCTCTGCGCTGGTCCAGGTGCCGCCGGGGTCACCGTCCTGGCCCTGGGCCAGCTCCCGGTAGGTGCCCTCCACCCGGGCGAGGGGCTGAGCCCGATAGAAGGGCGGATCGATGAGCTCCTGGGCCACCGCCCGGGTCTTCCAGGCGCAGAAGGCCCCCAGGCCCACGAGGGGGGCGAGGCCCAGGGCGACCCAGCCGGACCGCCTCACCAGTAGCCAGCCGTGATGAGCAGGTCGTTGGTTTCGGCGGGCAGCGGGCACTGGCAGGCGAGGCGCTGGTCCTGCCTTGCTTCCAGCCTGTCGAGCAGGGCTGTTTCGCGGGGGGTGCGGGGATCCAGGTGCTCAGCACCCCGCAGGACGGTGACGAGGCAGCGGCCGCAGGCGCACCGGCCGGAGCAGGCGGAGGCCACCGGAATGCCTGCCTCCAGGCAACTGGCCAGGAGGGTCTCCCCGCCGCAGAGGACGCGGTCGCCTTGGTGTGTCCGGGCCAACCGCGCCATGGCTACTTGATGAGCAGGGCGGTGACCCCGGGCAGGCCCTCCGCGGGAGGCAGCTGATCCGGCTTGCCGTAGAGCACGGCCTCTAACTTCTGCGTGAGCGCGACCAGATAGAGCCCCCGGTCGGCAGGGAGAACCAGCTCCCCGGAGTCGGGGCTGAAGGTCTCTGCCTGGCTGGTGAGGAAGAAGCGGTGCTTGCCGGTGGGAAGCCCGCTGATCTGAAGGCTGCGGCCTTCCTTCGAAGACTGTTTGATGGGGATGCGGGCGCCATCCAGCGTGAGCTCGAGGGGACCCCGCACGGCCCGGGTGAAGCGGAAGACCACCGTGCCCGCGGGAATCGGGGAGCTGGGCGTGAGCGGCACCTTCCTGCAGGCAGTGAAGGATGCAGCGGCCAGCAGCACCAGGGCGGGAACAGCGGGGTGGAACTTCATGAAGCCTCCGGGAACACCCATCATATGCGATGAAGGCCCGCCGGGTCTCATCGCCTGTGCGGTCAGGTCCGCTGGAGGAGGACCACCGCCTGGGCGGCCAGGCCTTCGCCGCGTCCGGTGAAGCCCAGGCGTTCCGTGGTCGTGGCCTTCACGTTGAGCAGGTCGGCGGAGATGCCGAGCAGGGGCGCCACCCGGTCGCGCATCTGCTGGCGGTAAGGACCGATCTTGGGGCGCTCCCCGACCAGGCAGACGTCCGCGTTGACGACACGCCAGCCCCGCTCGGCCAGGTCACCCATGACCTGCTCCAGCAAGTGCGTGGAGTCGGCGCCCTTGTAGGCTGGTTCGGTGTCCGGGAAGTGCAGACCGATGTCGCCGAGTCCGGCCGCGCCGAGCAGGGCATCCATGAGGGCATGGAGCATCACGTCCGCATCGCTGTGCCCGGCGAGGCCGCGGTCATGGGGGATGGCGCAGCCCATGAGCACCAGCGGGCGACCCTCCTCGGGCGCAGCGAACCGGTGGACGTCAAAGCCCTGGCCAATTCGGAGGGCGGTCATGGCGTTTCCGTGGGCACGATGGGGTTCTTGCCGGTGCTCGCCTCAAGGGTCTTGCTCACGCCGGTGATGGGATGGTCTGGCAGTGTGAGGATGACCTCGGTGCCCGATCCCTCCTCGCTCAAGAACTCCAGGCTGCCGCCGTGCTCGTCCACGATCTTCTTCACGGTGGCCATGCCCAGGCCCGTGCCCTTCTTCTTGCCGTAGGTGAAGAAGGGCTCGAAGATCCGCTTGATCATCCGGCGCGGCATGCCACATCCCTGATCCTTGACGTGGATCTGGATGCCCCCGTTGACCGGCAGCCAGGCGACGAGGATCTCGCCGCGGAGGTCCTGGGTGGCGTCGAGGGCGTTGGCCAGGAGGTTCTCCATGACCCTGGTGAAGCGGGCAGGATCCAGCTTCACCAGGCAGGAAGGACCTTCGGCGTGGAGGTTGACGCCCAGCTCCGCGGCCCGGGGCACCAGGGGTTCGAGGATGGCGTCAAGGAAGGACCGGAGATCCACGGTCTCGCGGCGGGGCTCCCGGACCTTGGCGAAGTCGAGGACGTCCTGGCTGAGGTGGGTCAACCGGTCCACGCACTGGAGGATCTTGCTGGAGTGGTGCCGGACCTTCGGGTCCTCCGTGGAGAGTTCCAGCAGGTCGGCGTGGCCTCGCAGCACGAACAGGCCGTTCTTGAAGTCATGCACGATGGAGCTCGCGACCTGGCCGACGGTGGCCAGCACGTGGGTCCGCAGGTTCTCTTCGGAGAGGCGGGTGCGTTCGATGGCAATGGCGCAGAGGGCCACGATGGCCTCGAAGGTCTCGCGGTCGGGGGGCTCGGTGATGGGTCTCCGGCTGTCGAGGTAGACCACGCCCAGACGCCGTCCCTGGAGCAGGAGGGGCAGGCAGAGGATGGTCTTCAGCTCGAGCCGCTGGATGGAGTGCTGGTTCTGCAGGAGGTCGTTTTCGGAGACATTGAGGATCCAGATGGGCTCGCCGGTCTCGAAGACCTTGCGGACGCTGGACAGGGACAAGTGGATGCTGCCTTCCAGCTCCTGGCCCAGGTTCCGCTGCACCCGGGGGGTGAGCTCCCCGTCCTCGAGCAGCATGAGGAAGCCCCGGTCCGTGCCCGAGATGGCCAGCAGCTTGTCCAGGGACTGTTCCAGGAGGTCTTCCAGGTCCACTTCCTCGGCCAGGAGCTGGGCCGTCTCCAGGATGGCCTGCAGGTGCAGCTCCGAGCTGCTCTGATCCGAGCAGAGCAGGGTGATGGTATAGGCGCCGTCAGCCAGACGCAGCGGGGTTCCGGGCGTCCAGACCATGCGGCCCAGCTGCTGGTCGCCGCAGGTGCTGCCGTGGGTCGTGCCAAGGTCCTCGGCCCACCAGGTCTCCCCTTGCAGGTCGAGCCGGAGGTGGGCGCGGCTGATCATGCTGTCCGAGAGCACCACATCGCAGAGGCTCTGGCGCCCCAGGGTGATGGAGCGGGAGACCGGCACGGTGCGTTCGAACCCGTGGCGGTCGCGAATCAGGAGCTGGTAGCGCTGGTGCACAGCAGGTCTCGGGTGGACAGAGGACAGAGGCGGGGATTGTCAGGCGTGACCCAAGATTATCCGTCCACTGGCTGGACACAAGTGGAAGTCCCGTGCGGGAATAGGAGTCATGCACCGACACCCCGACCTCGATCCCACCACCGACACCGAGGATCCCGCCGAATATTCCCTCAGGCCGCAGCG
>CAIRAS010000079.1 GCA_903876615.1 uncultured Holophagaceae bacterium | reverse complement strand
TGGCGGCGGCACCCTGCAGCGTCAGACCCAGGCGCCGGGCCTCGGCCTCGATGAAGGAAGGCACCTCGAGGGCGTCCAGGGCGCCCACCTTCAGGATCCGTCCGGCCTTGGCCCAGTCGGTCCAGGGCTTGGCCCCCAGGGCCTTGCCCGGCGCCGCCGGCAGGGTGGTCCAGGCCACCAGCAGCAGCTTCACGCCGACGGGGGGCTTGTCCAGCAGGGCCTTCACCGCGGGCGGCAGCTCCTTGGCGCGCAGGAACAGGTTGTCGGCGGCGGGGGCGACCACCGTGCGATCCTCGGCGCCCAGGGGCGAGGCCTCCTGCAGCGCGGCCATGACCTCCGGCCAGGGGCAGCCTTCGGCGCAGACGGTGAGCGAGAAGTCGGCCCACTCGGGGTCGACGTGCTTGCGCTTCCACTGCGCCACGGCCTCCCGGCGGGCATCGCCGTCCTCGCCATGGATCAGCGCGAACCGGTGCTCCAGCCAGACGGCGGGGGTGGCCATCAGTCGCTGCCCTCCAGCAGCTGGGTGAGGAAGCTCTCGGCGAAGTCATCAGCCAGGCTCTCCACCACCTGCAGCTCGCGGCTCTCGAAGCTGGCGAAGTTCTGATCCACCCGGTACTGGTTCGAGAAAGTCAGGCCCCGGCGGGCCAGCACCACGGCCCCAGTCTGGCCATCCAGCAGCTCCACACTGGCCACCACCACCACCTCCACGCGGGAGGCGGAGCCCGCGCTGGCCTTCATGCGGTCATTGCCCAGGGTGAGCCCGATGGGCCGGGAGGCATAGCTCTCGAGGGTGCCCTGGAGCACCCAGCGGGAGGGTTCGCCCTGGGCCACCAGGCGCCAGGGACTCGCGGCCACCACGCGGTTCTCCAGGGCCTTGGTGAAGCGGTCCTCGAGCCCCAGGCGCGGCGTGAGGTTGCGGAACCGCGCCAGGCGGATGGTCTCGCCCTTCTTGGCCCAGGCCCCGACTCGCTGCTGCCGGTCCAGGCGGTGGTAGCCGCAGCCCGCGAGCAGCAGCAGAGCCAGCGGCAGACAGGTCCACCGGATCCGGGTCATGGGTGATAGACCCCCACGAAGGGCAGGTTGCGGAGCTTGTCGTCGAGGTCGAGTCCGTAGCCCACGACGAAGTGGTCCTCGATGGTGAAGCCCACATAGTCCACGGGCACCTGCACCTTCCGGCGGCTGGGCTTGTCGAGCAGCGTGCAGACCTTCAGGCTGGCGGGTTCGCGGTCCTTCAGCAGGTTCCCCACCTTGAAGAGCGTCAGGCCGGTATCCACGATGTCCTCCACGACCAGGGCGTGGCGCCCCTGGATCCCGCGGTCCAGGTCCTTGAGGATGTGGACCTCGCCGGTGCTCTCAGTGCCCCCGCCGTAGCTGGCCACCTGCATGAAGCTGACGTTCAGGTCCATGTCCATGGCTCGCACCAGGTCCGCGATGAAGGGGAACACCCCGTTCAGCAGGCCGATGACCACCAGGTCCTTCCCGGCATAGTCCTGCGTCAACTGGGCGCCGAGTTCCTGGACCCGGATCCGGATCTGGGCCTCGGTCAACAACGGGGTGATACGGTCACGCATGAAAACTCCTGAAGACTGAAGATAGTGCCGTATCCATTCAACCCCGGGAAGGCTTGCCGGGTCCATCCGCTGACGGTGGTTTCTTGTTGATCCCTGCCGCCGGAGCCTAACATGATGGCGACAGCCACCTTGAGCGAGCCATTCATGATCCAGACGGCCCAGCAGACCGCCCATCGGACCCCCGATCCGGTCTCGCCCTACCACACCCCCGAGGTGCTGGCCTGGGTGGAGGCTGCCCAGGGGGGCGATCAGGTGGCCTTCGGCGCGCTGGTCAGGCTGTTCTCCCGGGATGTCTACGGCAAGGCCTACTCCATCCTGAAGAACCACCAGGACGCCGACGACGTGGTGCAGGAGACCTTCATCCGGGTCTTCCGCGCCCTGCCCGGCTTCCGGTTCGAGTCCTCGTTCCGCACCTGGCTCATCACCATCGCCACCCGCCAGGCCCTCAACTACCGGGAGCGTGTGGCCCGGGACTTCGACAGCCTCGACGGACCGGAAGGCACCTTCGAGCACCCGGCCCTGCGAGTCGAGGAGACCCAGATCGCCACGCTCATGGACGAGGAAGCCCGCCGCCTCCTCCGGGAGGCCCTGCCCAAGCTGCCCCGGCGCCAGCAGCAGGCCCTGACGCTGAAGCTGCAGCACGACTGGAAGTACGAGCGGATTGCCCAGGAGATGGGCACCACCGTAGGCAGCGTGAAGGCGCACATCTTCCACGCCATCCAGAACCTGACCCGCCACGTGAAAGGAGGCCGCGTATGACCGAGGCCCTTCTTCCCCTCCCCGACAGCTGCTCCCTGGCGCTCGACGCGCTCCAGGCGGATCCCATCGAGCCCGGGGCCGAGACCGAGCGGCACCTGCGGACCTGCCGCGCCTGCGCGGAGGCCCGGGTGGCCTTCCTGGCCCAGGAGGAGGCTCCCGAGATCCTGGCCCCGGCCGGGTATCACGAGCGCCTCCCGGACCGTATCCTGGCCAAGCTGCCCGCCCGGGCGCCCCTGCACCGTCGGCTGGCCCCCCTGACCTGGGCCGCCGCCGCGGCGCTGCTCATGGCCGTCAGCGCCGGCGCCTTCTGGGCGGGCCGGGCCAACCGCACCCCCCTGGTGGAGGCCGCCCTGCCCCGACCCGCGGAGCCCGTGGAAGCCGCCACCTCGGTGTCGGATACGCCCTTCCATGACCGGGAAGAGGATGCCGCCCGGGTCCAGTCGCTCAGCCCCGACGAGCTCAAGGCCCTCCTCAAGCAGCTCGACCCGCCGCCCCCCGCTTCCAGGTAACCCTGAGGTGTCCATGCTCCGCCCCCTCCTGCTCCTGTCCCTGCTGTCCCTCGCGGCCCTGCCTGGCCGCGCCCAGGCCGACGAGGGCCGCTCCCTGGCCCGCTTCCGCATGGACCAGCTCCAGCAGTCCGTGGGCCTGCCGGAGGATCAGGCCCGCCTCGTGGTGGACCGCTGGGCCCGCTATGACCGCGAGCAGTTCGACCGGACGCAGGTGCTCCACCAGGTCCGGCGCAAGTTCAACGACATCCTGCTCGGGCCGGGATCGGAAGAAGAGAAGAACGCCCGGGTCCGGCCGCTGCTGGAGCAGTTCGTGGACCTGCGGCGCCAGCAGGCGGAGCTGAAGTTCCGCTTCGAGGACGACATCCGGGGCAAGCTCAACCCCGCCCAGCAGGTGCGCCTCATCCTGCGGGTCGAGGAGATGCAGCGCCAGATGGCCGAAGCCCTGCGGCAGAACAACATCCCCCGCCCCGGCCTCCGCCAGGGCCCCGGCCGCCGCGGCAACCCCTAGCCCAGGCAGGCATGACGCTCTGTCCTACCGAAAAGACGGAAACAAGGGATAAAAGAAAGGTTCATCGCGCTTTACCGGGGAAGGCGACACTGGTTTTCGCCAAGTCCCGGCTCCGAAACCTGGCTAAGCACCGGAAACAGATCGTCACCCAGGCGCCACGACATGGACCGTCCCTGCGGAGCACCTGCGCCTGCGCCGCAGCGCAAGGA
>CAIRAS010000078.1 GCA_903876615.1 uncultured Holophagaceae bacterium | reverse complement strand
CGCCACGGCCCTGGTCACCCTGGCCACGGAGGCCGGCGAGGCCACGGAGACCGCCATGGGCGACGGCCCCGTCAACGCGGTCTTCGCCGCGGTGGACAAGCTCACGGGCCTGAGCGGCCGGCTGCTGGACTACCGGCTCCACTCGGTCTCGCGGGGGGCCGACGCCGTGGGCGAGGTCTTCGTGCAGGTGGACTTCGATGGCCAGCCCCACGGGGGCAAGGGCGCCAGCACCGACGTGGTGGAAGCCAGCCTGCGGGCCTACCTCAACGCCGTGAACAAGGCCCTCTTCGCCCGTCGCGCCAAGAAGCCCCAGGCCGTCGAGGTGGGGGTCTGAATGTCTGCCACTCGCAACCCGTTCTGGATCGTCTGAATCTGTTCTGAGGAGTTCGCATGGAAGCAAGGATCGTCGTCCTCCCCGGAGACGGAGTCGGCCCCGAGGTCACCCGGGAAGCCGTTGCCTGCCTCCAGGCCGTGGCGGACCTCTACGGTCACCGGTTCACCTTCGAGGAGGCCCTCATCGGGGGGGCCGCGGTGGATGCCTGCGGTGATCCGCTTCCCGCCCGGACTCTCGAGCTCTGCCACGGCGCCGCGGCGGTGCTGCTGGGCGCCGTGGGCGGCCCCGCCTGGGACAAGCACCCGCGCGACCAGCGTCCGGAGTCGGGCCTGCTGCGGCTGCGCCAGGGCCTGGGCCTCTTCGCCAACCTCCGCCCGGTGACCGTGCACCCCGCCCTGGAGGACGCCTCCCCGGTGCGCCCCGAGATCGTCCGCGGCACGGACATGATGATCGTCCGGGAGCTCTCCGGCGGCCTCTACTTCGGCGAGCCGCGCATGTTCAGCCCCGAGCGGGCCGTGAACACGCTGCCCTACAGCCGCGAGGAGATCCTCCGCGTTGCCCGCGTGGCCTTTGACCTGGCCCAGAACCGCCGCCGGAAGCTGGTCTCCGTGGACAAGGCCAACGTGCTGGAGACCTCGCGCCTCTGGCGGCAGGTGGTGGATGAAGTGGCCGCGGACTATCCCGAGGTGGCAGTCCAGCACGCCTACGTGGACAGCTTTGCCATGGCCCTGGTGGCCCGGCCCCGGGACTTCGACGTGGTGCTCACCGAGAACCTCTTTGGCGACATCCTCAGTGACGAGGCGGCGGTGCTCGCCGGTTCCCTGGGGCTGCTGCCTTCCGCCAGCCTCGGCGGCACCGTGGGCCTCTTTGAGCCCATCCACGGCTCCGCCCCGGATATCGCGGGACGGGACCTGGCCAACCCCATCGGCACCATCCTCTCTGCCGCCATGCTGCTCCGCCACGCGCTGGGCCTCACGGAGGAGGCCGCGGCCCTGGAGGCCGCCGTGGACCGCACCCTGCACGAAGGCCACGGCACCTCGGACCTGAAGGGTGCTGCCCATCCCCAGGGCACCGCCTCGCTGGGCGCCGTCATCCGCGCCGCCCTGGCCAAGGTTCCGCCGAAGCCCAGCCCCTGCCGGTGACCCTGCCCACCTAGGGCCGACCGCTCGGGAACCCCCCGACCTCGGCCCCGCACCCCCCGCGGGGCCTTCTTTTCCCAGACCCCGCTCCCGATTACCCTTGAGGACCGCCATGAGCCCAGCCAACCCCATGAGCCCCTCCGGTCCCCGGAGCAATCGCAGTCTCGACCCCGCCCGAATCAGCCAGTGAAGGAGAGTGACGACATGGACAGGACCGGCGCACAGATCATCTGGGAGTGCCTGCTGCGGGAGGGCGTGGAGACCGTCTTCGGTTACCCCGGCGGCGCCATCCTGCCCACCTACGACGCCATGACGGAGTACCCTATCCGGCACGTGCTCGTGCGCCACGAACAGAGCGCCGTGCACATGGCGGACGGCTTCGCCCGCGCCTCGGGGCGCACCGGCGTGGTGGTGGCGACCTCGGGTCCCGGCGCCACGAACCTGGTGACCGGCCTGGCCACGGCCATGCTGGACTCCATCCCCCTCGTGGCCATCACGGGGCAGGTGGGCTCGGGCCTGCTGGGCACCGACGCCTTCCAGGAAGTGGACATCACGGGCATCACCCTGCCCATCACTAAGCACAACTACCTGGTCACGCGCGCCCAGGACATCGCCCCGGCCATCCGGGAGGCCTTCGCCGTCGCCACCAGCGGCCGCCCCGGCCCCGTGCTTGTGGACATCACCAAGGACGCCCAGCAGGGTCGGGCGACCCTGGACTGGGAAGGCGCCGCGCCCACGCGCCACCTGCGCCACATCCCGCCCTCCCCCAAGCAGGTGGACCTGGACCGGGCGGTGGCGATGATCAACGCGGCCAAGCGCCCCGTGATCCTCGCGGGCCACGGCATCCAGCTCTCCGGAGCCCGGGCCGAGGTGCTCGCCCTGGCGGAGCTGGCCCAGATCCCCTTTGCCGAGACCTTGCTGGGCCTGGGCGCGGTGCCTGCCTCCCACGTGCTGAGCCTGGGCATGATGGGTATGCACGGGGAGTCCTGGGTGAACCAGGCCATCCAGGAGGCGGACCTCCTGATCGCCCTTGGCATGCGCTTCGACGACCGGGTCACGGGCCGGCTCAAGGAATACGCCCCCAACGCCCTGAAGATCCACGTGGACATCGACGCCAGCGAGATCAACAAGCTGGTGCCCGTGGACGTGCCCCTGGGCGGCGACCTGAAGCAGGTGCTGCAGGCCATGCTGCCCGCGGTGAAGGCGGCGGACCACACGCCCTGGCTGGAGCGCATCCGCTCCTGGCGCGGCGACTCCGCCGTCCGCGACATCAAGAACCTGCCCGATGACGGCCACCTCTACGCGGCCCACGTCATGCACGACCTCTGGAAGATCACCAAGGGTGAGGCGGTGGTGGTGACGGATGTCGGCCAGCACCAGATGTGGGAGGCCCAGTACTATCACCACGATGGCGAGCGCAGCCTCATCACCAGCGGCGGCGCCGGGACCATGGGCTTTGCCCTGCCGGCGGCCATCGGCGCCAAGCTGGCCTGTCCCGACGCCGAGGTCTGGGTGGTGGCCGGCGACGGCGGCTTCCAGATGACATTCGCCGAGCTCATGACCGCCGTGCAGGAGGGCGTGAAGGTCAACATCGCCGTCATCAACAACGGCTACCTGGGCATGGTCCGGCAGTGGCAGGCCCTGTTCTACGAAGGCCGCTACGCTGCCACGCCCATCCTGTCCCCGGACTTCGTCAAGCTGGCGGACGCCTTCGGCATCCATGGCCAGCGGGTGGACAAGCGGTCGGATCTCGCGGCCGCCGTGGCCCTGGCCCGCCAGCAGCCAGGCACCACCCTGATCGAGTTCAAGGTCGAGCAGGAGGACAGCGTCTATCCCATGGTGGCGGCCGGTGCGGCGCTCCATGACATGATCCTGCGCCCCTCGCCCAGTGCCATCGCCGAGACCGGCTCCGACCCGGTCTAGCGTCCGACTTGCCAAGGAAGGATGGAGAACCCATGTCCCATGTCCTCGTGATCTACACCGATGATGAACCCGGCGTCCTCACCCGGGTGGCGATGCTGTTCCGCCGCCGCGGCTTCAACATCCACTCCCTCACCGTGGGTCCCACGGAGCGCGTGCATGTCTCGCGGATGACCGTGGTGGTGGACACGGACGAAGCCACGGCCCGCCGGGCCGTGGAACACCTCCGCAAGCTCGTGAACGTCCTCGAGGTCCAGCAGCTGGGCCACGGTCGCAACGTGGTCCGGGATCTGGCCCTGCTGCGGGTGTCCACCCGCCAGGGGCGCTCCGAGGTGCTCCAGCTCGTTCAGGTGTTCCGCGCCAACGTGGTTGACATCGCCGACGACAGCGTCGTCATCGAGTGCACCGGCAGCCTCGGCAAGATCGAGGCCCTGGTGGACAGCCTGCGCCCCTTCGGGATCCTGGAGCTGGGCCGAACCGGCGCCGTGGCCATGGCCCGTGGGGAGCGCTCGGAAGCCTCCAACCGCCTTGCCGCCGCGGCCGTTGAGGCTCCCGGCAGCGCCGGGGCCATGTCCGTCTGATCCGCTTCCCCCGTCATCTGACCTAAAACCTAAGGAGCCATCATGGCCATCATTCACTACGACGCCGACCTCGGCCTCATCCGCGCCCGCAAGGTCGCCATCCTGGGCTACGGCTCCCAGGGCCACGCCCATGCGCTGAACCTCAAGGACAGCGGCGTCCAGGTCCGGGTCGGCCTCCAGGCCGGCTCCGCCTCCCGCGCCAAGGCCGAGGCCGCCGGCCTCATCGTGAACAGCCCCGCCGAAGCCTCCGCCTGGGCGGACGTCATCATGGTGCTGACTCCCGACACGGGGCAGGGCGCCCTCTACCGGGAAGCCATCGCCCCCAACCTGACCCCGGGCAAGACCCTGATGTTCGCCCACGGCTTCAACATCCGCTTTGGCTGGATCGAAGTGCCCGCCGGTGTGGACGTGAGCTTGGTGGCCCCCAAGAGCCCCGGCCTCCGCGTCCGCGAGGTCTTCGTTGAGGGCGGCGGCACGCCCGGCCTGGTGGCCATCCCCCAGGACTCCAGCGGTCTGGCCATGGCCCT
>CAIRAS010000077.1 GCA_903876615.1 uncultured Holophagaceae bacterium | reverse complement strand
GGTGCAGGCGCGGCGCAAGACCGGCGACGAGGAGATCGACCTCCTGGTGCAGAATCCGTCCTGGCGCAAGTCGAGCCGCAAGCCAGACTTCTTCCTCTTCTCGACCGAGCTCCAGTTTGTCCACCAGGCCGTCGTGTCGGTGAAGCCCTGGCACACCGACGTGTTCACGCCGGCGATGCTCAAGGGGACGCCGGAGATATTCGGCTTCCTGGAGCAGAACGTCCTCAAGCAGGCAGCCCGGCTCTTTCCCCCCGAGGGCGAGGGCATCGGCTCCCGAGGGGAGGAAGGCTTGATTCTCCTCATCGATGCCCTCGACTCCTTCACCTACAACCTGGTGCAGGCCTTCGAGACCCTGGGCTCGGAGGTCCGCGTGATCCGCCACGACGTCATCACCCTCGACGAGGCCAAGGCCCTTAAGCCCGAGGCCGTGGTCCTCTCGCCGGGGCCGGGCCATCCCACGGAAAGCCCCGCGCACATGGCCCTCGGCGTCTCGGACTGGGCCGTTCCCCTGCTGGGTGTGTGCCTGGGCCATCAGGCCCTGGCGGCGGCCACCGGCGGTCGGGTGGTGCGTGCCCTTGAGCCGCTGCACGGCGAAGCCACGGCCCTGGCGCACGACGGCACCGGCCTGTTCAGGGATCTCCCCGACGGCCTCCCCGTGGGGCGCTACCACAGCCTCATCGCAGAGCCCGTCTCACTGCCCGCCTGCTGGCGCGTCACCGGGCGCAGCCCCGGCGGTGAGATCATGGCGATGGAGCACCGGCAGCTGCCCCGCTGGGGCGTGCAGTTCCATCCCGAGAGCATCCTCACGCCGGAAGGGCCGGCCATGCTCGCCAACTTCCTCCGACTGGCCAAGGAATATCACCCATGACCCTGCTGACGACCCACAACCCCATCCGTCCCCTGCCCGAGGCCACGGCCTCAGAGCTGATGCGCATCTTCATCGATCAGGACACCGACGCCCTCCTGGTGGGGGCCTGCCTGGCCCTGCTGGCTCAGCGAGTGCCCGAGGCCCACGAGCTGGCGGCCTTCGCGGACGCCCTGGCCGAAGTTGCCATGCCGTTCCCGGCGGTGCCCGCCGGTGCCATGGATGTGGTCGGCACGGGTGGAGACGGCGCCTCGACGGCCAACCTCAGCACTCTGTCGGCCCTGCACCTGGCCCAACTCGGGGTACCTGTCGTCAAGCATGGCAACCGGGCCGCCACCAGCGTGTGCGGCAGTGCCGATCTGATGGAAGCCCTGGGCTACGATCTTTCCCGCGCCACGTCGGATCTCGCCCGGGATCTCGAAGCGCGGCACTTTGCCTTCCTCTTCGCACCCGCCTTCCATCCCCTGCTGGGCCGCCTGCGGGAGATCCGCCGGCGCCTGGGCATCCCCACGATCTTCAATCTGCTGGGCCCGCTCCTGAACCCGGGTCGACCGCCACTGCAGGTGCTGGGCGTGGCGCGGGAGGACCTGCTCGCGCCCATGGCCGGGGCCCTGGCGCGGCGGCAGACGCTGCGGCGCGCCTTAGTGATCCACGGCAAGGACGCCGAAGGGAAGGGCCTCGACGAAGCCTCCATCGAAGGGCCAACCCTCGTGGTGGGCGTGACGGAGGGGCAGGTGGCCCGACCCCAGGTGCTGGTGCCCCGGGAGCTGGGGCTCGTGCCGCCGCCACGCC
>CAIRAS010000076.1 GCA_903876615.1 uncultured Holophagaceae bacterium | reverse complement strand
GATGCGCAGCTTGGCGAAGTCCGGCTGGCCCGTGAGCGGGCAGAGGCAGGTGAACTCGTCGGACTCGAAGGTGACCGTGAAGGGCCGCCCCGGGCGGGGACTCTTGAACGTGTCGAGATGGCCCGTGGGCCGCGTCACCACAAAGGCAGGCAGCGGGTTCGGCAGAGAGGCCTTGGGAGAGCGCTTGGTGGGCATGGCATTTCCCATGAATTGGCTCACCGCAGAGAACGCGGAGAACGCGGAGGAGAAGGCGGTTCAGGGTGGCCGAGGACCAGGCGTTGAATGCCTTCAGTCAGACGGTAGGCGTGAAAGTTCACCAGATAGCCCAGAGTGAGTCCAG
This sequence comes from uncultured Holophagaceae bacterium, assembly GCA_903876615.1. The sequence continues at coordinate 3,385 of CAIRAS010000076.1, read as the reverse complement.
TCAATCTCAGGTAACTGAGGAGTTGGGCCTGGGCCACCTTCGGTACATGATCGCAGGCCTTCAGTTCCAGGATGATTCGGCCATCCACCACCAGATCCAGCCGATAGCCGGCGTCCAGCTTGATGGCCTTGTAGGTGATGGGCAAGGGGACCTGCCGCTCGAATGGAATGTTCCTCAACCGCAGCTCGTGGCACAGGCATTCCTCGTAGGCAGATTCCAGCAGGCCGGGGCCGAGGTGACGATGAACCTCAATACAGGCCCCAAGAACAGCATGCGCCAGATCATCCAGGGCGTTTTCGTTGCTTACCATGTCCCCTCCGCGCTCTCTGCGTTCTCTGCGGTTGGCGTGTTCAAGGGCTTACCCGTGGCTCTGACTATCGGCCCAGGCTTCGAGGGTATCCATCTCCTGCTGGAGGCGGAGGTTCTCGGCGGTGTCGTCGGCCTTGGGGCCGATCTGATAGGGAGTGCCGAACCGCACGATGCAGGTGGCGAAGGGGAAGGGGATCACCATGCGGTCCCAGGTTCTGAGCTCAAAGGAGCGGTCGAAAGCGAGGCTCACGGGCACCACCCAGGCGCCGGTCTTGCGGGCCAGGGCCACGGTGCCGGGCTTCATGCACATGACCGGCCCCCGGGGGCCGTCCGGCGTGATGCCGAAGTCCCAGCCCTTGCGCACGGCCTGGATCATGCGCACCAGCGCCTTGGCGCCGTCCTCGCTGGCGGTGCCGCGCACGGCATGGATGCCGAACCAGCGCCAGGTGGCGGCGCTGCGCTCCCCGTCCTTGCTGTCGCTGGAGAGGATGGCCACGCCCCGGTCCTCGCCGAGGGCGTTGCGGCGCCGGAAGGGGTAGGCCAGGGGCATCATGAAGAGGCGGCGGTGCCAGAAGGTGAGGATGAAGCGCTCGTCCCGAGCGGCGAGGGCCTCCACGGCCTCGAAGCCTTCGTGGCGCACCCGCAAGGTATAGGACCAGAGCTTGGACAGGCCCGCCACCAGGAAGGGCACCAGGCGGAAGTTCAACCACACCGACAGCGGCGAACCCAGAGGGCGGCCCCGATCGGCGATGTCCACGCCGGCCATCAGGCGTCCCCCTTCCGCAGATCCTCGAGCGCGATGGGATAGCGCTGCCCGCAGTAGTCGCAGCGGACCTCCACGGGACCGGGTTCTACAAACAGGTCCGCCTTCTGCTCCTCCGAGAAGCCACTGAGGGTGTCCAGCAGGGTGGCCCGGGAGCAGCGGCAGCGGTAAAAGACCTCCGTCACCGCCACCTCATCGGAGCCCTGGCCTTGGGCGATCCAGGCGGCGAGGAACTCCGGGGTGCGCTCCCAGAAGGGCACCACCTCCAGCCCGTCGAGGGCCTGGATGAGCCGCGCCAGGCGGGCCGGGGGGCAGTCGGGCAGGGGCTCCACCAGCAGGCCGCCAGCCTCGCCCGTACCCGGATCGCACCAGAGGGTGACACTGGCCTGGACCTGCTCGGAGTTCTGGAGGTAGTGCTCCGCCTGCACCTGGATGCCGCCTTCCACCAGGGGCAGGTTGCCGATGTAGGGCTGGCCCGTGGCATTGGAGCGCATCACCTGCAGCACGCCGGGCGCCAGCACCCAGTCCGCGGCCTCCGCCACGCCGGGATCCAGCACACCCCGGATGGTGCCGTCGGGCCAGGAGTCGGCCACCACCGCGCGGGCCTTGCCGGCGCCCTTGATGAGCATCTGGAGGCGCTCCGAGAAGAGGCTGCGGCTCTGCAGCAGCGCCGTGGCACAGAGCAGCTCCGTGAGGCAGGCGCAGGCGCCCGGGTCCAGGTGCGGGTGGCTGCGCCGCACGCCGTCCCACAGCGGACTCGCGTCCAGGGCCGACAGGCGGATCTGGGCGTCCCGGGTGTGGGCCCGGAGCACGCGGACTGGCTGGGGGGCACCACTCATGCGGGCCAGCCCCCGGCTCGCCCACCGGCCAGCCCACGGCCCTCGGCCGCAGGGCCACCGAAGGACACAGACAGGACAGGGGGCATCGGGACTCCGGCGAGGAGAGGAGGGGGAAGGCCGGGCTCCGGCCCGATCCTCCATTGTGCCTCCCGGAGCGCCTCCCGTCAGCACGGGCCCGCTCCCGCTTGGATGGGGGGTTCCCGCCAGGGTCCAGTCAGCCAAAGAACTCCTTTTTATATTCTTTGAATTCATGGTTTCCGAGGTGCGGAGGGGGGTTTCTGGGAGCAAGAAGTAGTAGAACTCCCCATTCACGCCACCGGCCTCCATTCCTAGACTTTTCGATCTAGCCTCCTGCCGATTTTCTGCCCTTCGGGCCGAACCACGGTCCCACGTTCGGCGCTCTCCCGCCCCCTCAGGGCAGCCCCCTGAATCCCCCCAACAGGAGCCAACCATGACCCTCCATCAGCAGCATCCGCGCCTCTCCTCCCGGACCCTTCGGACCGGTCTCCCCTTCCTTGGCGTGGCCGCGCTCCTGCTGGCCTCGGGTCAGACTCTCGTCGCGCAGGGGACTGTACCTGTATACGTACCCCCTCCCCCGTCCACCTGGCAGTCCAGCCCCGTGCTCAGCAAGTTCAAGACCGAGCTGCGGGCGCCGGGGCAGATTCCCGTGGCCCTCCCGGACGACACCCGGAGCTATCTAGGGGGCACGGTCATAGCTGACCACTACACCATTGACATCAATGAGTACACCGACAAGTTGCACCCAGCTCTCCCGCCTACCACGCTCTGGGGCTACCACCCCACCGTGACCCTTGGCGGCTTTCCGCAGGCGCATCTGGGCGGCATCATCATTGCCCAGCGGGGGAAGCCGACCCAGATCACCTTCCGCAACAACCTGCCAGGCAAGCACATCCTCCCGGTCGACAGCAGCATCCAGGGGGCCGACCCCAGCGTGACCGAGAACCGCACCGCCACCCACCTGCACGGGGGTGCGGTGCCCTGGTTCAGTGACGGCGGCCCGTTCGGGTTCTGGGATGCCAGCGGCAACAAGGGCATCAACCTCATCAACAACACAGTCCTGAATCCCGGCGCCGCCGGTAACGAAGCCGAGTACTACTACCCGAACGACGCCAGCGCCCGCCTCATGTGGTACCACGACCATGCCATGGGCATCACGCGCCTCAATGCCTACGCCGGCATCGCCTCCGCCTACATCATCCGGGACAAGTTCGAAGCCACCCTGGTGCGGGACTTCGGCCTCCCCGGTTTCGTGGAGAACGGGGGCCGCGAGCTGCCCCTTGTCTTCCAGGACAAGATCTTCCAGAACGGCAGCGGGCCCAGCGACCCGAAGGCCCTCCCCTTCCCGGGGTCCGCCCAGGGCAAGGGGAACCTCTGGTATCCCTACGAGTACGACCTGGCCCGATGGGACCGCGACCCCAGCGCGCCCAATCCCCTGCCTCCCACCTCCGTCGTG
>CAIRAS010000075.1 GCA_903876615.1 uncultured Holophagaceae bacterium | reverse complement strand
TCGGCGGGCGTTGGTGCGTAGGGCCAGGCCCTCACACCAGGCAGGGCTCCGGGCGCAGGGCAGCCCCGAGGGCCATCCGCATGCGCTCCATGCCCTTGGCCTCCAGCAGGGCCACCCGGGAGGGCCGGAGTCCCATTTCCACGGCGACAGCAGGCCGGCTCAGTTCCTCGCCGTCCTCCAGACCGAAGCGCAGCGCCAGCACCCGCGCCTCCTTCACAGGCAGGCCCGCCAGCGCCTGGCTCAGCGCCCGCTGCCGGTCCGTCTGCTCCACGGCTGCGATGCCCGTGGCCTCGTTGTCCTCGGAGACCGGCTCCTTGGTCAGCGCCACGTTGTCCTCCATCGCCTCGTCCGGGGTGAGGTCGATGCGCACCTCCACCTGCGCAGCCTGACGCACGGCGTCCACCTCGGCCAGGGTCATGCCCACGGCCTCGGCGATCTCAGAGAGCTCCGGCTCCCGGCAGAACTCCCGACGCAGCTTGGTCTCCGCCTGGAGGATGGCCTTCTGCTTGCGCTGGTCCCCGTCGCTGAGGCGGATGTTCCCCCGCAGGGTGGCCAGGGCCTCCCGGATGGCCCCATCCACGCCAGGCATGGCGAAGGTGGAGAAGGCGAAGCCCAGCTTGGGCTGGAAGCGGTCGATGGCCGACTGCAGGGCCATGGAGGCCTCCTGCATCGCCTCCTTCCGGAGGCTCTCGCAGGCGCCGCCCTCGCCGCGCTTCAGCAGGCTGTCCACCCGGCGACCCACCAGGCCCAGGTTGGCCTCCAGGAGCTGGTTGCGCACCTTGAAGGTGGCGTCCACCGCCTGGAGGACCGGGGTGGAGAGCGGGCCGGAGGCCAGGGCCACCAGGGCCTTCCGGGTGATGCGGACGCGGCTCATGGCCCGGCAGGCGGCCTGGATGCGCTCGGGGCTGGAACCTCCGGCAAGCCCCTCCAGCGCCGCGAGGGCGGCGCTTTCATGGGCAGGGGTCGCGGTGGGCAGCAGCTGGCCCAGGCAGTCCTCGGAGGCCGCCTCGCGCACGAGGCGCAGGGCACGGCCCAGGGTCGCGGGCTCCCGGCCGATGAGGCGGAGGAGGGTCCGTTCCGACTGCACCAGGCGCTGGAACTGAGCGTCGATCTGGGCGCGGGTGGTGCGGATGGGGGTGGTGGGGTTGGTGGGCATGGTTCCTCCGAAGGGCGTCAGCCGGGTTGTGGTGTGGATTGCTTGCTTGAGCCGGGTGGGCTCTGACGTCATTCGGGCCGTGCCATGGGGTGGTTCGTTTCGCGCTCCTGGCGGACCATCGGGAGGAGGAATCCCGGAACCCCCTGTGGGGGCGGCCCGCCCGGAGGCGAGGGGGACAGTAGGTGGTGCGGGGGGGCGGCCTCAGCCGTAGTAGGGCCAACCCATGGGGACTCCTTTCGGGAAGGGCCCGATCTCGCGGGCTAATGAAAGTATCGGTCGCGGAGAGGCTTTCGAGGGCTCCTGCAACCTTGCCGTCAGTCGTTCCAGAGCCAGCGCGCGAGAGCCAGGCCCGCCAGCCCGCAGACCACCGGAGCGGCTGCCACCAAGGCGACGCCACCGACCATGGTCCCGCCCACGGCCGCGAGGCCGGAGGTGATGCCCGCGGCGGAGAGCCCGGGCAGGCCTGCGGCGGCCACCGCACCGATGGCGCCGGCGCTGCCGGCGGCCGCGCCGGTTCCCGTGCTGAGGATCTGCCTGGTCGAGGGCTTCATGGGGGGCTCCGGGGTGGGCCTGATCGCAGGCC
>CAIRAS010000074.1 GCA_903876615.1 uncultured Holophagaceae bacterium | reverse complement strand
CTCTATGGGACGGGGCTCCGGCTGCTGGAGGGCCTGCGCCTGCGGGTGAAGGACCTGGATTTCGACCGCCTGGAGGTCACCGTGCGCTCGGGCAAGGGGGACCAGGACCGCGTGACCATGCTGCCCGAGCGGCTGGTGACGCCCCTGCGGGCCCACCTGATCAAGGTGAAGGCCCTGCATGGGAAGGACCTGGCCGAGGGCTTCGGCGAGGTGTTCCTGCCGGATGCCCTGGCGGCGAAGTACCGTGGCGCCGCCCGCCAGTGGGGCTGGCAGTGGGTCTTTCCCTCCGCCGTGCGTTCCGTGGACCCGCGCTCGGGCCTCATCCGCCGCCACCACCTCTTCCCCGAGAGCGTGCAGCGGGCCGTGCGCGAGGCCGGGCACCGGGCCGAGCTGGCCAAGCCCGTCACGCCCCATGTGCTGCGGCACAGCTTCGCCACCCACTTGCTGACGGCGGGCCACGACATCCGCACGGTCCAGGAGCTGCTCGGCCACAAGGACGTGGCCACGACGATGATCTACACTCACGTCCTGAACAAGGGCGGCCGGGGGGTGACCAGCCCGCTGGACGGGTTGTGATTCTACGGCGGCTAAAGAGGGGATCCTCACGCGGCCCATCCTAGGGCCGCGCCCTTCGGGCCATCGCGCAGAGCACGACGGTGGCCCTCCGCTCCTGCTCCGGGCTCACCCACGTCCTGAACAAGGGCGGCCGGGGTGTGACCAGCCCGCTGGACGGGTTGTAATTCTACGGCGGCTAAAGAGGGGATCCTCACGCGGCCCATCCTGGGGCCGCGCCCTTCGGGCCATCGCACAGGGCGCGACGGTGGCCCTCCGCTCCTGCTCCGGGCTCACCCACGTCTTGAACAAGGACGGCCGGGGTGTGACCAGCCCGCTGGACGGGCTCTGAGGCCCTTTCCAGGGGATTCACCACGAAGACCACCAAGACCGCGAAGGGAAACGGATTGGTTCGTGGTCTCCCCGCCTGCTCGGTATCGGCGAAGCCGCTCCACGAGACAGACTGAAATTTGTGGTAGAGCTGGTTTGGCCTCGAACAGGAATAGGATCAATCCATGCATGTGTCCGATCCAAGATTTCGCAGGTTGGTGGACGAGGCGCTGGCGCGGATCCCCGCGGAGTTCCGGCCGTACTTGGACGGTGTCTCCGTGGTCATCGAAGACTGGGCGCCGGACGCGCTGCTGGATGAGCTGGGCGTCCCGGAGGACGAGACCCTCTACGGCCTTTATTCGGGCCATGCGCTGACCCGGGGCCCGCGGGAATCCGGCGAGCTGCCGCCCCGCATCACGATCTACCGCGGGCCCCTCCTGGAGGTCTGTGAGGACGAGGAGGATCTGCGGGACGAGATCGCCACCACCGTCATCCATGAAATCGCCCACCACTTCGGCATCAGCGAGGCGCGCCTGGAGGAGTTGGGCTGGGGATGAGCCCTACAGCGTCTTCAGGATGGCCTCGCGCTTCTCCTGGTACTCGGCTTCGGTGATGAGGTTCTCGTCCCGGAGGCGCTTGAGGGTCCGGAGGCGCTGGGCCTTGGCCTCGTAGGCAGCGTCCTCCACCGGGGCGGCCTTGGGCGCCGCGGCGGGCGCCGGTGTGGCGGCAGGTGCGGCGGTGGTGGTTGCGGCGGCTGCAACGG
>CAIRAS010000073.1 GCA_903876615.1 uncultured Holophagaceae bacterium | reverse complement strand
GCGTGAGGGTCTTGGGCAGGCCCTCGAACTGGTCCCGGCCGCTGACCTCCATGGTGCGGCCGGTCTCCGTGGGCCAGGCGGAACCCAGGGTCCACTTCACCTCTTCGGCGGAGGCCTCGGAGATGAGCACGTTGTATTTCTCGCGGATGTACTTCACCACCGCCTCGTCCATCTCGTCGCCGGCGATGAGGATGGAGTCCGAAAAGACCTTGCCGTTGTAGCTGATGACGGCCACGTCCGTGGTGCCACCGCCGATATCCACGATCATGCAGCCGCGCTTCTCGTTGATGGCGAGGCCGGCGCCGATGGCGGCCACCATGGTCTGGTCCACCAGGAAGACCTCCCCGGCCTTGGCGTCATAGCAGACCTGCTTCACCGCGCGGCGGGCCACCTGGTGGGCCCGGGGCGGCACACTGACGACGATGCGGGTGCGGGCAATGCCCCGGCTGGGGCGCGCCCGGGCGATGAAGGCGGCCAGCATCTTCTCGGCGGCGTCCACCTCGAAGATCATGCCGTCCTTCATGGGGCGGATGGTGCGGACGCCCTGGGGGGCCCGGCCCAGCAGCTGCTTGGCCTCATCCCCCACAGCCTCGACCTCGTGGGTCACCGTGTTCACGGCCACGATGGACGGTTCGTAGATGACAATGCGGCCCGCCTGCTTGGTGTGGATCAGGGTCGAGGCCGTGCCCAGATCAATGGCCAGGTCGGAATTGAACAAATTGGACCAGAACTGTTTCGAGAAAAGGCTGGCCACAAAGGACTCCCAGAGAGCCTTCTAGTGTCCCACGAACCGCCGCCCCGGGCCACAGCAAGGTGTCCGCGGCGGCGTCAGAGCACGGCCGCCAGCAGCTCCTCGACCAGGAGATCCCCGCTCAGGCGCTGGGGCAGCTCCTTGTGATAGCCGCGGACCCAGCGCCCCCCATTCACCAGCACGAACGGAATGGCCCGCTTGCCCGTCTCGGCCTCCAGCTTCTCGGCGGCGCCCGGAACGGTCTCGATGTCCACCTTGGTGTGAGGCACCCCATACTCCGCCAGCCAGGACTCCAGGCGGCGGCAATCAGGGCACCAGGTGGCGCTGTAGACCGCCAGATCCAGGCCTGCGAGGTCATCAATTCGGCTCATGGGATCCTCTCGAATATGTCATTCTGGATCCTTTGATGCCTTTCGGGGAGACCCCATGTCCAAGCTGACTTCCACCACCCTCCTGCTCGCCGGATCGGCCCTCGTCCTGGCCTTGGCCTGCAAGACCAGCCAGCCCGACACCAGCCGGGTCATCGCGAACGTCGGCGGTGAAAAGATCACCGAAGCGGAGTTCCAGGACGTGGTGCGGACCCTCTCGGCGGACCCCAAGGAAGCACAGACCTTCCTGACCGATCCCGCCGCCCGGGAAGAGCGGGCCCAGCTCGCCAACCGCGTCGCCATGAGCCGGGCCATCACCGCCTACGCCAAGCTGACCGGCCTGGACCAGGACCCCGCGGTGAAGCGCCAGATGGAACAGCAGCAGGCCAACGTCTACTTCCAGGTCCTGGCCAAGAAGCGGTCCACCTCGGAGGTGCCCACCGAGGCCCAGCTGCTCGCCTTCTACAAAGAACAGGTCGACAAGATGAAGGCCCAGGGCCGCAGCCAGGGCATCCCCCCCTTCGAGGCCGTCAAGGCCCAGGTGGCCGAAGGCTGGAAGCAGCAGCGGGTCCAGACCGTGAGCCTGGACATCCAGAAAGAGATCAAGGCCAAGGTGCCCGTCACCCTGGTGGACGACTACCGCCCCGCGGGCGAGTAAGCCAGCCCCCTGCGGGAGGGTTGCGAGTCCCTCCCCGAGAATCCCCTAGGCGATGCGCCCATGACTTCCCCGCCCCGCATCACCTACCTGCAGACCGCCAGGCTCCTGGCTGTCGGCCCGCGGTCCCGGCAGCACGCGGCCATCGTCCTGGAGCGGGGCGTCCCGGAGCTTGCCCACCTGGTGCTGGCTGGCGCGGTGCGGGTTTCGCATGCCGCCGTCGTGGCACAGCTCCCGGCGAGCTTTCAGCGCCGGGCGGCCCAGGCGGGGCCGGAGGCAGTCAAGGCTGTGGCCACCGAGCTCCGGAAGGCCGCCCCGGCACGGCTGCATGCCTGGGACAAGGCCATCCTGGACGCCGAGGCGCTCGAAATCTCCTCGGGGCAAAAGAGCCCGGTGAACTTCCTGGACCTCTTCACTTCTTTTCAGAGAAACATTGCCGTCTCTCTGGCTTTGGCGCAGAAAACCAACAGGGCCTGATGCGGGTGCAAAACCCGAAAAAAATTTCGATTCTTCCTAAGAAAAAAGAATCACTAGTCCGAAATAAAAATGTCGATAAAATGCCTTCACACCACTGATTTCTCGGGATGCCCCGCGGACTGCCTGGTGTTCTAGGCCCTTCTGATGGAGCAGCGGGAGCGCTAGTTCGGCATCACCTGGGCTGCGGCCACAGGGGATGGGACCGGATCGCCGCAGGGAGCCCTGCACTGACTCCAGATCATCCACCAGGGATGACTTGCCGTTGTTTCACGCACCAGGACGGAATGCGCCATGAACCCTGCGCTTGCCCCCCCCCCTCGCGGGCTGACGCGATTCGCGTGGCCCTTCGTCTTGCTGCTGGCCGGTCTGGCGCTCACCTTCGGGAGCTGGGCGCAGGAGCGCCATGATCGCCAGGAGAGGCTCCGTGCCACCCTGGAGACCCGCAGCCGGGCGGCCCAGAACCTGATCCAGGTCCGTCTCCGGTATTACGAACAGGCCCTGCTGGGTACCCGCGGCCTTTTCACGGCCAAGGAAGGGACCGGCAGCAAGGAATTCGCCGCCTACATCGCCAACCTCCGGGTGGAGGAGACCTATCCGGGCATCCAGGGGATCGGCTTTGCCAAGCTCGTCCCCGCCGCCGACAAGGAGCGCCACCAGGCGCTGGTCCGGAGCCATGGTTTCCCGGAATACCAGATGCGCCCGGAACAGAATCAGGCGGTCTACAGCACGATCCTCCACCTGGAACCCTTCAAGAACCGCAACCTGCGGGCCTTCGGCTACGACATGCTCACGGAGCCCGTGCGCCAGGAGGCCATGGCTCGGGCCCGGGATGAGGACCGCACCACCCTGTCCGGCCGAGTGAGGCTGGTGCAGGAGACCGACACCGAGGTCCAGCCCGGCGTGCTGGTCTATGTGCCTGTCTACACCGCCAAGCATCCTTCCCTGACCCTCGAGGACCGGCGGCAGCACCTGGTCGGCTGGGTGTACGCCCCACTCCGCATGCACGACCTGATGAACGGCCTGCTGGGTGAGGCTGAGTCGGACCTCGCCCTCCAGGTCTACGACGGCCCCGGGTCCAGCCCGGAGGCCCTGCTGTTTGACCGGGGGTCCGCCCTGGCCGCCGCCACCGGGTCCACCCTGCGAGCCCAGCATACTGTTGCCTTCGGGGGCCGCACCTGGACCCTGGCGACCCAACCCCTGCCCTCGATGCTGGCCCACCAGGGCCGCGACGTGGCCCGAACGATCCTGGCAATCGGGGGCCTGGCAAGCCTGCTGGCGACGGCCTTCGCCTTCTTCCTGATGGAGCAATTCCGCCATCTGCGGCTCTCCAACGAATCGCTTCAGGTGCGGGGCGCCGAACGCGATGAGGCCCGGGAGCAGGCCCGGGCCTCCGAGCTGAACTACCTCACCCTGTCCAACACGGGCGAAGCGCTCATCTGGACCTCGGGCACGGACAAGCTCTGCAACTACTTCAACCTGCCCTGGCTGGCCTTCACGGGCCGCACCCTGAAGCAGGAGCTGGGCAATGGCTGGGCCGAGGGGGTCCATCCCGAGGACCTCGCGCGGTGCCTGGATGTTTATGTCCGTGCCTTCGACCAGCAGGAATCCTTCTCCATGGACTACCGGCTGCGCCACACCAGCGGCGACTACCGCTGGATCATCGACACGGGCACGCCCCGCTATGACACCCGGGGCGTCTTCCTGGGCTACATCGGGCACTGCCTGGACATCTCCGAGCAGCGGCGCACGCTGGACGCGCTCCGGGTGAGCGAAGAGAAATACCGTGCCCTGGTGGAGACCTCCCAGGAGCTGATCTGGCGCTGCGACTCCGAGGGACGGTTCACCTACCTGAATCCGGCCTGGGAGATGACCCACGGCTACCGGGTGGCGGACATGCTGGGGCGGAGGTTCAGCGACTTCCAGTCCGCGGCCGCGGCTGCCCAGGATGCCAGGGAATATGCGGTCCGGATGGACGGCGGCGCCTTCCGAAACTACGAGACCACGCACCTCGCCCGGGACGGGCAGGAGGTCGCGCTGGTGTTCAACGCCGTGCCCACGCTGGACCCGGAGGGCACGCCCACCGGCATGCAGGGCACGGCCACGGACATCACCCACCGCAAACGGGCTGAAGAACAGGCCCGCCAGCGAGAGGCGCAGGATGCCCAGTCCCAGAAGCTGGAGAGCCTCGGCGTGCTGGCCGGTGGCGTGGCCCATGACATGAACAACGTGCTGACGGCCATCCTCGGCCTGGCCTCGGCCACCCTCCAGAGCCAGCCCAAGGGCAGCCTCGCCCACCTGGCCCTCGACGCCATCTCGAAGGCGGCGGTGCGGGGGGGGAAGATGGTCAAGGCCCTGCTCAACTTCGCCCGCACCAGCCCGATCGAGACCCAGGACGTGGACATGAACGAGCTCCTCCGCGAGGAGGTCCGCCTCCTGATCCACAGCACCCTGGCCAAGGTTCAGCTGGAGCTGGATCTGGCCGCCGACCTGCGGCCCATCCAGGGGGATGCGGCCGCCCTGACCCATGCCGTCATGAACCTCTGCATCAACGCCGTGGAGGCCATGCCGGAGAACGGCAACCTCACCCTGAGAACCCGCAATGTGGACAACCAGTGGATCGAAGTCTGCGTGGAAGACTCCGGCTGCGGCATGCCCAAGGAGACGCTGGCGAGAGCCCTGGACCCCTTCTACACCACCAAGGGTGGCGGCAACGGCCTGGGCCTGTCCCTGGTGCACAGCAGCGTGAAGGCCCACCGGGGGCAGCTGGAGCTGTTCAGCGAGCCTGGCGAGGGCACCCGCGTGAGGATGCGCTTCCCCGCCTGCGAACCGGCCCTCAGGGTCGCCAAGCCCGGCCCCGCGGCCCTGGACGCAAGGCCCGGCAAGGCCTTGCACGTCCTGGTCGTGGATGACGATGACATGGCCCAGCTCGCGCTCGAGACGATCCTGACGACCCTGGAGCACGCACACACCTCCGTCCCCTGCGGCGAGGAGGCCCTCGCCCTACTCCAGACCGGCTTCGCGCCGGACCTGGTCATCCTGGACATGAACATGCCGGGACTGGGTGGGACCGGGACCCTGCCGCGCCTGCGGGCCCTGCACCCCGACCTGCCGGTGCTGCTGGTCACGGGCCGGGCCGACCAGGCCGCCATCAACCTGGCCGCCGCCCATCCCCACGTCACCCTGCTGGCCAAGCCCTTCAGCCTGGAGGATCTCCGGAAGCACCTGTGAGCTCCTGGGGAACAGCGGCCGGGCTCCCACTAGACAACGGATGCCTAGGTAATCAAGCGTATGGTGTCGCACGGTCCCTGAGGCGACCCTTGGTTGGGAATCCCCTGCTCCCGAAAGGTTCGGCGGGGTTTCGCCACCCGACCAACCGCGCACCCCTGACCGGGTCCGGGAGCCCAAGAGGATCCATGAGCGTCACCACCCCCGCAGGGCCGAACTCCGCCACTGCCGCCACCCTGCCGCCACCCGCCCTGGCGCAGGCCCCGGTCCGGCTGGTGGTCTGCGAGGACGACCGGGAGCTCCGCACCATCCTGCTGGCGGGCCTGCCGCATTTTGGCATCGACGCCCGGGGCGTGGCGGATGGCACCGCCCTGGACGCGGTGCTGCTCGACCACCGCCCCACGGTGGTGGTGCTCGACATCGGTCTGCCCGGCGAGGATGGCCTGGCCATCGCCCGGCGGCTGCGGGCCGTGGGGGGCCCCCCCATGGGCATCATCATGCTCACGGCCCGGGGCTCCCTGGATGACCGCCTTGAGGGCCTGAAGGACGGGGCCGACGTCTACTTTGTGAAGCCTGTGGACCTGCGGGAGCTGGCCTTCGCGGTGCGGAACCTCCACCGGCGCGTGAGCCCCCCCAGCACCGAGCGTCCCACCGAGGGCGTCTACACCCTGGACACCCTGCACTCTCTGCTGAACCTGCCCTCGGGCGAGCAGGTGGCGCTCACCGCCTCGGAGCTGCGCATCCTGCAGGCCCTGGCCCTGAAGCCGGGCGAAGTGGTCGAGCGCATCGACCTGCTCAAGAGCCTCCACCTGCCCATGGACCTGCCGGGCATGCAGCGCCTGGAGACCCAGATCAGCCGGCTGCGCAGCAAGGTCCGCCTGAAGTCCACCTCAGATCCCCTGCCCCTCCACGCCCGCCACGGCGTCGGCTACGCCTTCCTGGCCCACCTGCGGCTGCAAGCGTGACCTTGACGCAGGCTGCCCGGTGGCTCGTCGGCCTCCTGCTGCTGCTCTGCCTGCCCCTCGGCGCCCGGGAGCCCCTGCGCGTGGGAAGCGGGCGCCAGGCCCTGACCGGCCACCTGGACGCGTGCCTCGATCCTTCCCGCACCCTCACCTTCGAGACCATCCGGGCCCGGCCCTTCCAGGAGCTCCCGGGCGAGGCCTCCTTCGGCCATGATCCGGGCGTCCTCTGGCTGCGGCTTCAGCTGGACTGGCCCGCAGCCCCCACCGGCGAGCGCTGGCTGGAGCTCCCCAGCAGCCTCCTGGATCGGGTGGAGCTCTACCGGCGGAGTGCCGAGGGGCACTGGGACATCCAGCGCAGCGGGCGCCACATCCCCTTTTCCGAGCGCACCCTGGGCACCCGAAAACCCACCTTCCGGCTCCCGGCGACTGCCAGCGGGACCGAGGTGCTCTTCCTCCGGCTCGAGACGCAGGGCTCGATCATCGTGGCCCCGATCCTGTGGGAGCCCTCCCTGCAGGCGGTCACCCAGGCCCGGGAGGACTGGTGGGAGGGGCTCTCCGGGGGGCTGCTGCTGCTGCTGACGGTGATCCATCTGTCCCTGGGCATCGCGCTGAGAGACCGGACCAACACGGTGTACGCCTGCTACACGTTCACCGCGCTGCTCACGTCTCTCTCCTACAGCGGATCCTTGGCCTTCCTCCTGACCCCCGAGCACCCGCGCCTGGACTTCTGGGTCGTGGCTGCGGCCATTCCGGCTCTCCTGACCCTGACCTGGCAGCTCTTCTCGGCCATCGTCGGGTTCGGGGAGCGGTTCCCGCGCCTGGATCGGACCCTAACCTGGAGCACGATCCTGCTGGCCCTGGCCCTGGCCCTGGGCCGCCTGGCTGGCTTCAACCGCACGGCGGGACCCCTCCTGACCGTGAGTTTCCTCGTCCTCCTGCTGGGGTTGTTTGTCGCCGCCTGCTGGCAGGTCCTCGCGGGCAACCGCTCCGCCCGCTTCTACCTCGTGGCCTTCACGCCCCTCCTGCTGGTCCTGGGGTTTGAGTTCGCCCGCAACCTGGGACTGGTCCAGGAGGGCCTCTTCTCCGGCTGGGTC
>CAIRAS010000072.1 GCA_903876615.1 uncultured Holophagaceae bacterium | reverse complement strand
TACGGGCCCATCGCGGCCTTCCTGGTGGAGCTCTTCCCCACCAACATCCGCTACACCTCCATGTCGCTGCCCTACCACATCGGCAACGGCTGGTTCGGCGGCATGCTGCCCCTCATCGCCACGGCCATCGTGGCCCTCAAGGGCAACATCTACTACGGCCTCTGGTATCCCATCATCGTGGCACTCATCACCGTGGTGGTCGGCTTCCTGTTCCTGAAGGAAACCAAGGACCGGGACATCACCACCTACCAGCACGAGTAGCTTGAACTCCAGCGGCCCAGCCGCTGGAGGTCTGAAGGGGAGCCGGGTGAGCGGAGGAATCCATCGCCCGGCTCTCCCGCTTCCCGGGGCGTCCCCCTGGCAGGTGGGTGGAACCTGACCCGCGAGGCGCGCACTGGACAAGGGCATCCCCTGGCCGGACAATGATCGCCACCACCCCCCACCATCTTCCTCATCCACCGCGGTAACGCGTGGAACCCGAACCCTGGCCCTATGGGCTGGGCGCCTACCACCCTTTCCTTTCCCGCATCAACCCTGGCACGGAGCTGAACCATGTCCCAAGACCTCTATCCCGTGAAGCCGCACATCCGGGAGCGGGCCCATATCAAGACCATGGAGGAGTACCAGCGGCTCTACCGCCTCTCCCTCGACAACCCCGAATGGTTCTGGGGCGAGCAGGCCAAGACCCTGACCTGGTTCCACCCCTGGCAGTCGGTCTTCGACGCCGACTACAAGGAGGTTGATTTCTCCTGGTTCCTGGGCGGGCGCGTCAACGCCTGCTTCAACTGCGTGGACCGGCATCTGCCCCACCTGGGGGACAAGACCGCGATCATCTGGGCTCAGGACGAGCCCGGGCAGTACACCCACATCAGCTACCGGGACCTCAAGCACCACGTGGCCCGGGTGGCCAATGTCCTCCTGCACAACGGGGTGAAGAAGGGCGACCGCGTCTGCCTCTACCTGACCATGATCCCCGAGCTGGTTTACACCATGCTGGCCTGCGCCCGCATCGGTGCCGTGCACTCGGTCGTGTTCGGCGGGTTCTCGGCGGAGTCCCTGCGGGACCGCATCGTGGACGCCAAGTGCAAGGTTGTGGTCACTGCCAACGAGGGCCTTCGGGGCGGCAAGAAGGTGCCCCTCAAGCGCACGGTGGACCGGGCCATCGAGGGCATGTCCCTGGTGGAGACGGTGCTGGTGGCTCGGCGCACCGACAGCGATGTTCCCATGCAGCCCGGCCGCGACCTGTGGCTGGACGAGGAGACCGCGAAGCAGCGCTCCACCTGCACCAACGAGTGGATGGGCGCTGAGGATCCGCTCTTCATCCTCTACACCTCCGGCAGCACCGGGAAGCCCAAGGGCCTGCTGCACACCACCGGCGGCTACCTGACCTATGCGGCCTACACCCACAAGCTGGTCTTCGACTACCATCCCGACGACATCTACTTCTGCGCGGCCGACATCGGCTGGGTGACCGGGCACAGCTACATCGTCTACGGCCCGCTGGCCAACGGTGCCACCTCCGTGATCTTCGAGTCCACACCGCTCTATCCGGACGCGGGCCGGTACTGGCAGATCATCGACGACCTGGGCGTGAACATCTTCTACACTGCGCCCACGGCCCTCCGGGCCTTGGCCCAGTGCGGCGACGAATGGATCAAGAAGTACAAGCGGACCTCCCTGCGGGTGCTGGGCACCGTGGGTGAGCCCATCAACCCGGAAGTCTGGCGCTGGTATCACGACGTGGTCGGCGACGGCCGCTGCACCGTGGTGGACACCTGGTGGCAGACGGAGACGGGCGGCATCCTCATCACCCCGCTGCCCGGCGTCACGCCCACAAAACCCGGTTCGGCCACCCTGCCCTTCTTCGGGATCAAGCCGGTGATCGTCGACGCGGCCACCGGTGTCCCCCTCGAGGGCAACGGTGTCTCCGGGGCCCTCTGCCTGGGCGCCCCCTGGCCCGGCCAGGCCCGCACGGTCCATGGCGACCACCAGCGGTTCCGGGAGACCTACTTCACCCAGTATCCCGGCTACTACTTCACCGGAGACGGGGCTCGGCGGGACGAGGACGGCTACTACTGGATCACCGGCCGCATCGATGACGTGATCAACGTGAGCGGCCACCGGTTAGGCACGGCTGAGGTGGAGAGCGCCCTCGTGGCGCACGAAGCCGTGGCCGAGGCAGCCGTGGTTGGCTACCCGCACCCGATCAAGGGCCAGGGCATCTACTGCTACGTGCTGCTCAACAACGGCTACAGCGAGAATGGGAGCCAGCAGCTCATCGGCGCCCTCAAGGAGCAGGTCCGCCAGGTTATCGGCGCCTTCGCTGCCCCGGATGTCATCCACATCGCCTCGGGACTGCCGAAGACCCGCAGCGGCAAGATCATGCGCCGCATCCTGCGCAAGATCGCCTCGGCCGAATACGATGGCATGGGCGACATCTCGACCTTGGCCGAGCCGGATGTGGTCAATCGGCTCATCGAGGAGCATCAGGAGAACAACGGATAGTGCCATTTTCTCCGGGGGTTCCGGTCTGCGACCTACGACCCCCGGACCCCCGCGCAAGAGCCCAGCGAAGCCGGGCTCTTGCTTGTCATCACCAGAGGCACGCGCCTATCGTTTCCCTTTTCAGTTACACAGAAAGAAGCCCGGCAAAGCCGGGCTTCTTTCTTCTCCCCAATGCCTACCTCGGCAACTTACGAACGAAGGCCCGGACCAGGGCGCCGAAGCGGTCGGCGGCGGCGGCGCCGGCTTCGAGGACTTCCTTGTGGGTCAGGGGCTGGGGCAGGAGGCCGGCGGCCATGTTGCAGAGGCACGATATCCCGGCCACGCGCATGCCTTCCTGGCGGGCCACGATGGCTTCGGGTACCGTGCTCATGCCCACGGCATCAGCCCCCAGCACGCGGAAGGCGCGGATCTCGGCCGGCGTCTCGTAGCTCGGGCCGGTGAGGCCCAGGTAGACACCCTCGCGGAGGGTCTGGCCGAGCTGTCCGGCGCAGGCCTGCAGCAGGGTTCGGAAGGCGGGGTCGTAGATGGCCGTCATGTCCGGGAAGCGCGGACCCGGCTCGACGTTGGGTCCGATGAGCGGGTTGGTGCCGAAGAAGTTGATGTGGTCCGTGAGGGCCATGAGCTCCCCGACCCCGAAGGCGGGGTTGAGAGCTCCGGCGGCGTTGGTCAGCAGCACCGACTTGACGCCGAGCCGCCCATAGAGGCGCATGGGGGACACCACGAGGCCCATGGGGTGGCCCTCGTAGAAGTGGAACCGGCCGGCCTGGAGCACCACCTTGCGGCCTTCGAACTCACAGAAGACCAGCTTCCCGCCATGGCCCGCCACCGTGGGAGCGGGGAAGCCCGGCAGATCCGTGAAGGGAATGGTGAGGCCCGTTTTGGCCTCCGGGCCATCCGCCAGGGCGCCGAGGCCGGAGCCCAGGACAATGGCGAGCTCGGGCACGAAAGGGGCCCGCGCCTTCAGAGTCTGAAGCGCGTCAGGGGCGGTCATGGGAGCCTCCAGTGCCGGGGGATCAGGACGCAGGGACGAAGGCGATGGTCACAACCACAGCGGGCTGAACTGCCGTGGGGCTCTTGAGCCGCAGCCGGACAGGGTGGTAGACGGGCGCAGTGGTATAGACGGGAATGACCACCGCATCAAGGGTCTGCCCGGAGCCGGTGAAGTTGAAGGTGCGGCCCATCATGGGCAGGTCCACGTCCAGACTGGCCCCGCTGGCCAGCGCGGGCGAGATGGTGGCCTTGAGGGTGTAGCGCTTGTCTACCGTCAAGCTGAAGCCGGCGTAGAAGACCTCCCCCGAGGAGAGGTTCGGGTAGCTTCCGTTCACCTGGACGAGAGGCGTGGGCATGCTGATGGTTACGGGAGCCAGGGGCGTGGTGGTGGCATTGGGGTCCGTCCCCCAGTCCTTGACGTAGGGAGCGGTCAGGACGCCGGCACTGTCGGTGGGGCGCGGCCAGGTGAGACCAAAGGGGGCCGAGAGGGCGGTCAGCGCGGTGTCATTGAAGATCGCCGCCAGATCGATGGGTTCGGTAGAGAGCTTGGTCTCTTTGAGCCGGGTGAGCTGGGAGTAGATGTTCAGGGGCTCGATGTCCCGGGCCGTGGTGTCGGTGGCGCCATTGGTCAAACCGGCGGGTGCCTGGAAGAAGCGGGCCGCCGCCAGCGGGTTCATCTTGGCCCAGTCGGCGGCCAGCCCCGGGGCGGTGAGGTTGTTGGCCTTGAGGACCACCCCCCAGGCGAGGGCGCGCAGCGCGGTCGAGGAGGTGGGACCCTGGACCGTGACGGTGCGAATGTCCTTTACAGGGGAGGCGAGCCCCGTGCCCTTGGTGTCCGCCAGATACGGGGACATCAGGAGGTTCGCGGCCATGGCCTCGGCAAGGCCTTCGATCCGGGCCATGTCGGGGCTGAGGTCGTCGAGGGGAGTGCTGGCTGGATAGAGCGGGTTCAGGAGGGTAGAGAAGGTTCGGCCCTGATTCCCGGCATAGAGGGCGTTCCGGGCCAGCAGGGGCATAATGACCCCCTCGTCCCAGGCGTCATCATTGAGCGGGCCGGCCCTGAGGGCGCCCCGGAAGTGGTAGGAGCCGGTGGAAGGGTCATAGAGCTGATCGTGGAACGTCACCAGATCCCGGGCGTATTCGACGAAGGAACCCTGACTCTCATTGCCGCGCCAGTAGTGGATGTCCAGCGTGCCCCCTGGAGTGGCGTTGGCGTAGTTGGCTACGAAGGAGGCGATGGTATCCCCGATCCCGAGGACGCGGCTGCCCGTGCCCTGGGTGTGGCCCGAAATGGTGGTCTCCAGCACGGCCAACGGCAGCGCGGGAGCCTCGGAGGTGCTGAGGCTGATGGCGGGGTTTACGAGATACCAGGCGTCGTCGAGCCCAACGGTGAAGTTCACGGTGGAATTGGTGCTGAGCACCGAGGCGGGCACGTTGTTGGTGCTGGTCGAGGCGGTCCCGTCAGCGGCCTTGCGCATGCCGTAGCGGAGGCGGTTGTAGTTCAAGGTGGTGCTGCTGATGCCACCGGGCTCCGCGATCACGTTGATGAGGCTGGAGCCGCCGCCCGCAAAAGAGCTCTGGAGTTCCACCAGGGTGGGCCGATCCTTGGTGGCGCTCAGCGTATAGTTGCCGGAGGTGTCCGTGTAGGAGCTGCCGGTGAGCTGCCAGATCAGGGCCTTCGTGCCATCCGGCTTGGTCTGCTCAACCTGCTGATAGATCCTGACGATGGCGCCTCGGGCCGGAAGGCTCTTGAGGTTGGCCGCGACGGTTGAGTCCACCAGCCCCGTGGGGATGCCGTTGGCATCCTTGGCCAGGGGAACCCGCATATAGGTGACAGATCCCGAGATCACGGCAACCGTATCGGTGGCGGACGAGCTGCCCCCGCTTCCCTTGCAGGCCAGGGCCAAGGCCAGAAGCACAACGGCCCCCAGGGTCTGGAGGGAAGCTCGGTACAGCAGCATGACCACCTCGGAACGGCGAAAGGACCAAGTCTATCACGCCCTTCTGAAGCGATCCCGCGTAAGGATCAGAAGGCACGCTCCCTACCAGTGCTTCCGGCGGCGGGGAAGTTCAGTGCGCCGTGCCGGTTCCCAGGAGGGCGTTGTGAGCGGCCACCTCCGCCGGAATCTCTTCCTCGTCGTTGAGGACGGGGAGGGGGTTGCGCTGGATGCCGTCGACCTTCAGTTCGAAGTGGAGGTGGGGCCCCGTGGCGTTGCCGGTGCGCCCGACCTCGGCGATCTTCTGGCCGCGCCGGACGATGTCGCCCTCCCGCACCAGGTTCAGCTTGTGGTGGGCATAGAGGGTGATGACCCCGTTGCCGTGCTCCACCACGACGTAGTTGCCATACTGCTTGTGGCGTCCCGCCGTCACCACCTGACCGTCGAGGGCCGCAAAGACCGAGGTGCCGGTGGGGGCATTGAAGTCGATGCCCCTGTGCCGACCCTTGTAGCGCACCTTCTTCTTGCGCTGGTCCTTCACGCGGATCGTCTTGGTGCGCATCCGGGGGCCCCAGGCGGAGCTGATGGTCCGAGTCTCGACGGGCCAGAGGAGGTCCAGGCGTGCCGGATCGGCTTGGGCATAGGTCGGCAGCAGGGCGTTCAACTCGGCTTCGGTGATGGGCGGCATCACCGGCTGCAGGCGGGCCAGCAGCTGGGCGGTCGTGGCCGGAGACGTGTGGGCGTCCAGGTCGGCAGTGCCGAGGGGGCCGCTGGCGGGTGGGGTGGCACGCACCTGGTAGGGCAGCAGCCGCTCCAGGTGGGGCATGGGTGTGGCGCTGACCGCGGGGCTGGCAGGCAGGGCCGCCAGAGGCAGCCGGGGGCTCGTGGTGGGCTCCCCACTGACAAGGGTGCTCTCCGAGGCGGGGATCCGGGGAATGTTGAGCTTGGCGCCCACGCCGAGCTTGGCGAGGGACTTGCCCGGGTTCAGCTTGGCGAGCTCGCCCAGGCTCAAGCCGTGCTCACGGGCGACCGCAGCAGCGGTCTCGCCCTTCTTGACGACATGAACCGAGACATCTGCGGAGGCAGGGGCGGGCCGGGAAACCGTCTTCCTGGGGGTTCGCTTGGGGGCGGCCTGGAGGCCGGGACTCAATGACGCGATAACGAGGGTCAGGATGGCAAGACGCATGGGTAAACTCCGGCTGGAACGGAAAAGCCTGCTTCGCTAGGCCTCCAAATGGGGGTAGTCACCCCGGTTGAGCGTTGGTGGGAACAGTCGAATGTTCATCTTATCGGCAGGATGGGAGATTGCATATGCAAAAGTTTTCCATTAAGCCCAGGGGGCTTAGACACTGGAACGGGATAACCAGGGCCACCGCTGGTTAGGGCTCCCAGGGGCAATCCGTCCAGGGCAGCAGCACTTGCCCCCGGCGGCCCCCCTCTTTGCGGAGCAGCCGGGCCGGGCCCAGGGCCATGCCGTGGCTCACGGCCTTGAGCATGTCGTAGAGCACCAGCAGGCCGATGGTCACGCCCGCCAGGGCCTCCATTTCGATGCCCGTGCGGCCCTCGCAGCTCACCTCGACCCGGAGCCAGGCCCGCCGCCCGGCGGGGTCCCAGTGGTGGGTGACCTCCACGGCCTCGATGGCCAGGGGGTGGGCCAGGGGGATCAGGTCCGCCGCCCGCTTGACCCCCCCGACGGCCCCGATGCGGGCCACGGACCAGGGATCGCCCTTGGGGCCACCGCCCTTGGCGAGGGCCTCGGCGGCCGGGGCATCCAGCTCCAAGTAGCCGGCCGCGACGGCCGTGCGCCGGGTCACGGCCTTGGCGGAGACGTCCACCATGCGGGGGCGTCCTTCGGGGTCGAGGTGGGTGAGTTCAGCCATGGGGGTTCCTTTCAGGCGCTCCAGGCCAGGAGGATGTCCCGCAGCGCAGCGGTATCCGGAGCGTAGGCCCGGGGTCCGCAGGCCGCCAGGGCCTCCTGGGTTGCGAAGCCGTGGCCCACGGCGAGGCTGGGCACTCCGGCGGCCCGGGCCATGTCCAGGTCAAAGGAGGTGTCGCCCACCATGACCATCTCGGAGGCCGGGATGCCCGTGCGGGCCTGCATGAGCTCCAGGGACTCCGGGTGGGGCTTGGCGTGGGTGACCTCGTCCGGCGTGATGATGGGGTCGAAGAGGGTCTCCCAGCCGAACAGGGCCAGCTGCCGGACCACGGGGACCCTCCGCTTGGAGGTGGCCAGGCCCATGCGCAGGCCCCGCGCCTGCAGCTCCCGCAGGAGCTCCGGGATGCCCGGGAAGGGCTTCAGCAGGTGCTCTTCCTCGGCGTGGGCGTAGCTGCGGTAGGCCTTGAGCACCACGGCATATTCCAGGTCCAGGTGGCCGAAGGTGTGGCGGATGCCCTCTTCCAGGGGCAGGCCCACACAGCCCAGCCAGGTCTCCATGAGCGACCGGGGCTGGCCCAGGGCCTTCAGCGTGTGGTCCATGCCGGCCTCGATGAGGGGGCGGCTGTCCACCAGGGTGCCATCGAAGTCCCAGGCGATGAGCTTCAAGGGGACTCCCGGGTCAGGCCGACGGCAGGTGCAGGGCCTGGATGAAGGTGGCTTCTGTGGCCTGCTGCAATTCGGCAACCACGGGGGCTGGGACGGGGGAGTCCACGGACAGGATCACCATGGCCTCGCCCTTCTTCTCGCGGCGGCCCAGGTTCATGCAGGCGATGTTGATGTCGCGCTGGCCCAGCATGGTGCCGATGCGGCCGATCATGCCCGGCCGGTCCGTGTAGCTCAGCAGCAGCATGTGGGGTTCCGGCAGGAAGTCCATGGCGAAGTCTCGGAGCCGGACGATGCGGGGCGAGCCTTCGAAGAGGGTGCCCGAGACGACGCGGGAGCCGCCCGGACCCTCCAGGGTGAGGGTCACCAGGTTGGAGAAGGCACCGCCCTGGCTGGACTTGTGCTCCTCGACCACCAGGCCCATGCGCTCGGCGACCAGGTTCGCGTTGACCATGTTCACGGGCTGGTCCGTCGCGCGGTCCAGCAGGGCCGCCAGGCCGCTCACGGTCAAGGGCGAGCAGTCGTGGTGGGCGATGGCGCCGCTGAAGCCGAAGGTCACCCGGTCCAGGTTGCCCTTCAGCAGCTGGAGGCCGAACTCGGCGAGGACGGCCATGAGCTTGAAGTAGGGACGCATCTGCTCCATCACGGCCGGGTCGAAGCGCGGCAGGTTCACGGCGTTCTCCAGGGGGGCGCGGTCCAGGTAGTTCAGGATCTCGCGGGACACGTCCACGGCCACGTTCACCTGGGCCTCCTGGGTGTTGGCGCCCAGGTGGGGCGTCACCACCAGGCGCTGCTGGGCGATGAGCTCGCGCAGCACGTTGGAGCTGGGGGGTTCCTCGGACCAGACATCCACCGCCGCCAGGGCCACCTGGCCGGAGGCAAGACCCTCCAGCAGGGCGGGCTCGTCGAGGATGCCGCCCCGGGCCACGTTGAGGAGGATGACGCCGGGCTTCATGAGGGCGAACTGGTCCGGTCCCAGCAGGCCCCGGGTCTCCTCGTTGAGGGGGGTATGGACCGTCAGGATGTCGCAGGTGCGGCAGAGCTCGTCCAGGTTCGTCAGGCGCACGCCCAGGTCCTGGCCCCGCTTGGCGCTGATGTAGGGGTCGCAGCCCAGCACCTCGCACTCGAAGGCCTTGAGACGCGTGGCCACCCGGCCGCCCACCTTGCCCAGGCCGATGACGCCGGCCGTCTTGCCCTTGAGCTCCACGCCCGTGAACTTCGCCCGCTTCCAGTCGCCGGACTTGAGGCTGGCGTTGGCGTCCGGGATGTGGCGGCAGGCGGACAGCAGCAGGGCCAGGGTGTGTTCCGCGGCGCTGTTGGTGTTGCCGAAGGGGGCGTTCACGACGATCACGCCCTTGGAGCTGGCGTAGTCCACATCCACGTTGTCGATGCCCACCCCGGCCCGGGCGACGATCTTCAGGTTGGTGGCGGCGTCCAGCAGGGCCTTGTCCACGGTGGTGCCGCTGCGGGTGATGATGGCATCGTAGGCGCCCACGCAGGCATGGAGCTCCTCCCGGGAGAGCCCGAGGCGGACGTCCAGCGTGATGCGGGGGTCCGCCTGCAGGAGGGCTAGACCCTCGTCGGTCACCTCATCGGTCACGATGATCTTCATGGACAGCTCCGCAGGCGGATGCAGGGGCTGCATCTCGGGGGGAACCCCAACCTTAGCGGCGAAACCCAAGTGGGACAAGGCGGACCGGAGGGTCCGGCGGCTATTTCTTGTAGATGCCGGCCCCGAAGATCAGGTGCTCCCAGACCTCGATGTAGCTGGTCTTGGGTTCCTTCTTGTTGTCCTTGGGGTTCATGTAGATGTAGTCGTGCCAGCCCTTGCCCTTGCCCTTGGCCAGGGTGACGCGCTCCTTGATGAACTCGCGGCCCTCGGGATCCTTGGCGTTGATCTGGTTCACGCCGACCTTGGCGGCACCCTGGCCGTGGGCCAGCACCTTGCCGTCCAGGTCGTAGACGAACACATAGAGCTCCCCGCCGTGCTTGTGGAAGCGGCCGCCGACCTTGGTGATTTCCTTGAAGGCGGCATCCTTGCCGTTGGTCTTGGCGAAGGCGATGGCTTCCTTGACCAGGGCCTCGGTCTCCGCCGGGGTTACGTTCTGGGCAGCCAGGGACAGGCAGAGGGCTGGCAGGCAGAGGATGGACATGAGGCGGCGCATGGGGCTCCTTTAAGGCGACCCCCTCCGTTTCGGACGTAACCCCTGCGGAATTGATTTTCGGCGCCCCTCAGGTCTCTTGATCCGGAAGCGGCTCCGGATCGGTTCCGAACACGCCCTCCCACTTGGCGACCACCACGCTGGCCAAGCCATTGCCGATGACGTTCACGGTGGTGCGGGCCATGTCCATGATCTCGTCCACTGCCAGCAGCATGGCGATGCCGGCTTCGCCCGGCAGGCCGAAGCTGCCGCAGGTGCCCGCGATGATCACCAGGGTGGCCCGGGGCACCCCGGCCACGCCCTTGCTGGTGAGCATGAAGGTGAACACCATGAGCAGCTGCTGGCCCAGGCTCATATGGATGCCCGCTGCCTGGGCGATGGTGAGGCTGGCCAGCACCAGGTAGAGGGTGGAGCCGTCCAGGTTGAAGCTGTAGCCCGTGGGGATGACGAAGCTGGCCACCTGCCGGGGCACTCCGAAGCGGACGACTTCCTCCAGCAGCTTGGGCAGGGCGGCCTCGCTGCTGGCGGTGCTGAAGGCGGTCAGGGCCGGGTCCTTGATGGCCTTGATGAACTCCATGATGCGGATGCCCGCCAGCCAGGCCACAGGGACAAAGACCAGGACGAACAGCAGGGACAGGGCCAGGTAGAGGCTCCCCACCAGGAGGCTGTACTGCTTCAGCAGGTGGAGCACCGCCGGCCAGCCCTTGAGGATCACGCCGTTGATGACCTGGCCTGCGGCCATGTGGCTCACGTTGTAGGCCATGGCGCCAAAGACGCCCAGGGGCGTGAGGGTCATGACGAAGTCTGTGTACTTGAACATGGTCTGGGCCACGCCGTCGAAGAAAGCCAGCACGGGCTTGCCCCGCTCACCCACCTTGGTGAGGGCGATGCCGAAGAGGGTGGCGAAGATGACCACCGGGAGGATGTCGCCCTCGGCCGCGTGCTGGATCAGGTTCGAGGGGAACAGATGGAGGGCGATCTCCCAGCCGGTCTTGGCCTTGGCGACCACCACCGCCGAGTGGGCGGTCATGTCCATGGGCAGGTTGGCCCCCGGCTTCAGCCAGTTGGCCACGGCGAGGCCGATGAACAGGGCGAGGGTGGTCACCACCTCGAAGTAGAGCAGCGCCTTGCCGCCCATACGCCCCACGGCCCGGATGTCGCCGGTCTGGGCGATGCCCACGATGATCGTGGACAACAGAAGGGGGACGATCAGGCCCTTGATGAGGCTGATGAAGGCCTTGGACAGGAAGCGGAAGAGGTTGTAGGCCCCGGGGTACTGATCCTGGGGGAGGAAGCCCCCGAGCACCACGCCCAGAACCAGCCCCACAAAGATCCAGAAGGTGCTGGAGCGGTACCAGGGTCGCTTGACGGTCACGGAAGCCTCGCAAAGAATCACGCAGTTTCGCACAGCAAGGCTCCGTGGACCTCCCTGAGTCGGTGCTGTGGGATCATGGAAGTCCTGTTTTTTGGAGCGTTCCATGGCTTCCTTCGATCTCATCGTCATTGGTTCCGGCCCCGGCGGCTACATCGCGGCCATCCGCGCCGCCCAGCTGGGCCTGACCACGGCCCTGGTGGAGAAGGATCCCTTGCTGGGCGGCACCTGCCTCCACCGCGGCTGCATCCCCGCCAAGACCTGGCTGGAGACCGCCCACCGCTTCGAGCAGATGCAGGTGGCCGGCGACTACGGCATCGACGGCGTCGAGGCCAAGGCCCTGCATCCGAACCTGGCGACCATCGTCAAGCGCAAGGGCCGCATCGTCTTCAAGAACGCCAAGGGCATCGAGTTCCTGATGAAGAAGAACAAGGTCGCCGTGCTGAAGGGCTTCGGCCGCCTGCTGGGCTCCGGCCGGGTGGAGGTCGAGGGCGAGGTCCATGAGGCCAAGCGCATCATCGTGGCCACGGGCTCGGGCCCCAAGGACATCCCCGGCCTCGAGACCGATGGCGTGCGCGTGCTCAACAGCGACCACATCCTGGACCTGACCGAGCTGCCGACCCACCTGGTCATCCTCGGCGCCGGCGCCATCGGCGTGGAGTTCGCGTCGGTATTCAGCCGCCTGGGCTCCAAGGTGACCCTGGTGGAGTTCATGGACACGATCCTGCCCCTGGAGGATGAGGACATCGGCCTGGAGCTGGCCAAGATCCTGCGCAAGTCCTACAAGATCGACGTGCGCACCAAGACCAAGATCACCGCCATCGAGCGCCGGGAGGACGGGATCCTCTGTCACCTGGAAGGCGAGAGCGCCGGCGAGGTGCTGGGCAGCCACCTGCTGGTGGCCGTGGGCCGCGCACCGCGCCTCGAGGGGGTCGGCCTGGAGAAGACCAAGGCCCAGGTGGACCGCGGCTGCGTGGTCATCGACCGCTTCATGCAGACCG
>CAIRAS010000071.1 GCA_903876615.1 uncultured Holophagaceae bacterium | reverse complement strand
CGGCTCGGCAGCTGCGGTTCTCGCTGGACCGAGTGGAGCCGAAGCTGGAGCTGGCCTTCCCGCTGGAGCAGAGCCGCTTGCGGCTGCGGCTGGATGAGGGCGTGGACAACCCCACGGACCAGCGCCTGCGCACACGCAAGGTGAGCGGGGATCTGCGGCTAAAGCTGCGAGACGAGGAACACGCCCTCGGCACCGTGGCCTTCCCCGAGGGAGCCGACCTCGCCGCCAAGGGTCGCACCACCCTCAAGGTGGACGTGGTGTTCAGCCAGAAGGACCTGCAGGCGGCCTGGAGCCCCCTCTCCCGGGCGGTGCTTCGCCATGACCCCGCCACCTGGACGATCGCAGGCGAGGCCCGCTTCGAGATTCTGGGCATTGAGTTCGGTGTCCCTTTCCGGGCGCGGCGGGAGAGCGGAGAATAAACAGCCCTCACTCACGGAATGCCCCGCTGCCCCCGGGGGGTAGAGGTTCCGGCGTGATCCTGCATACTGATTCTGGGTATTGCCATACAGACACTTTTGTCCCCATCCTTCCCCGAATTCATTGACTATCTGGAGATCCAATGAGCCTCCCCCAACTCAGGCACACTGGCTACTCCCTCGAAGACTGGAAAACATGGGAAGGACGCTGGGAGCTCATCGATGGCATTGCCTACGACATGACGCCAGCCCCAAGCTTTGAACACCAGCGCACCTCCACGAAGCTTCTCCTTGCCATTGGCAACGCCCTGGAGGAAGCCAAGCGAAAGGCCGGTAGTGGGGAATGCGAGGTGCTCGCCGCACCGCTGGATGTATTCCTGCCCTCCGGGGTGGTGCAGCCGGACCTGGTGGTGGTGTGCGACCCTGCCAAGAAGAGTCTCCGTGGCGTCGAAGGTGTCCCGGATCTCGTGGTGGAAATCCTGAGCCCGAGCACTGCCTCCAAGGATATGACACGCAAGCGGTGGGCTTACGAGGCAGCTGGGATTCTGGAATACCTAGTTGTAGATCCTGATGAGCGAGTGGGACTGTTGTTGCGACTGGAAGCAGGGCGCTATGAGGAGGTTGCCCATGTGGAGTGGGGTGCCGTCCTTGCTCTTCTGGCGGGTCGTATCACCATCACCCTAGGATCCTGACCCCCTCATGCCGGTTTTCGGTCCCATGGCCACCAAAGCCCCAGATCGAAGCCCAGCGATTCCTATCCTCGAGCTCTCGGGTGAGCCTCAATCATGATTCGCGCCGTTGTCTTCGACCTCTGGAACACGCTGGTCTTCAGCCCGGCGGGCAGTCCCTTCCAGCGGATGAAGGAGCTGCTTCGCCCCGAGCAGCTGGCTACCTACCCCGCGCTGGTGCGGGATGGGATGATCCGGCCCTATGGCTCGGTGGAAGCCTTTCTGGAGGCCTGGCGCGCGCCCGCGGGTTTGGATGATCAGCAGGTTGCGGCCATGGCTGCGGCCTTCCAGGAAGCCGGTGGCCAGGCCCAGTGCTTTGCGGGTTCTGCCGAGGCCGTGGGCGCGGTGCGGGACCTGGCGCGCGTGGCCATGTTGTCCAATACCCAGAACTTTGGCCTGGAATTGCTGGACCGGCTGGGCATCCAGGAGCGCATCCGCACCCGTCTGCTGAGCGCCGAGATCGGGGCCCTGAAGCCTGAACCCGCGGCCTTCGAAGCCGTGGAGCGGAGGCTGGGGCTGTTCCCCGGGAATCTCGCCATGGTGGGCGACAGCTGGACCGACGACGTGCTGGGGGCCCTGGAAGCGGGCTGGACCGCCATCTGGGTGAACCGGGAGGCGAAGCCCCGTCCCCCCCACCATCCCGAATCTCCCGTCTACGAAGTCCGAAGCCTCGACCGGGTGCCCGAACTCATCCAAGGCTTGCAGGAAGGCATGCGCTGCCCGACCTGTCTCGGATAGCCAAACGGTCCTAGGCGCTTACGCTTCCCTGCTCCGGGAACTGAAGATCCATCACCACGGCATGTCGGAGCGTGTCAGCGCGCTCGATCCAGGAGACCCGGGCGCCCAGCAGGCGGGCCAGCTGCATGAGGCCTTCTCGCGATTCCTGATTGAGCAACGCGGCTAGGTCCGGGTGCAGGGTCAGGCGCACTTCGGCGCCTCGCAGCCGCTCGCCTAGGCGCACCAGTTCACGGTAGGCCGTGAGCAGGCAGGTCTCGGGGCTTGGCATGCGGCCGGCGCCGTTGCAGGGGGGGCAGGGCTGGGTGAGCAGCCGCTCCCGGGAGGGACCAGTGCGCTTGCGGGTGAGTT
>CAIRAS010000070.1 GCA_903876615.1 uncultured Holophagaceae bacterium | reverse complement strand
CGTGACCCCCACCTTCACCGGCGGGACGGCCAAGGTCGGGACCTCTGCAGGCGCAGCTGACATCTCCAGCAACGCCACCTCCGGGACCCCGATCGCGGTCCAGGCCGGCGGCTTCACCGCCACCACGACCTACTACCTGACGGTGACGAATCCCGCCGGCACCACGGCAACGGCGAACGCCATTGGCACGGTGCAGACGGTGGCGGTGGTCGCGATCACTCCGGCGACCCCCACCATCAAGACCGTGAGCTCGACCACGGTCTTCAGCCCCACGGTGACGGGTGGCGCGACGAACACCGTGACCTGGTCCGCGACGGCAGGCACCTGGTCAGGTTCCACCTGGACCGCCCCCGCGACGGTTCAGAGCGGCATCACCATCACCGCCACCTCCGTTGACGATCCCACCAAGACCAAGACCCTCACCCCCGTGTCGACGGTGGCCGCCCCCGTGGCGACCAGCCTGGTGGCGACAAAGTCCTCGCTCACCGCGGGCGCCAGCACGAACCTCACGCCGACCTTCAGTGCCGGCACCGCCACCATCGCCTATGCCGGTGCGGCAACGGGCACTTTGACCGCCCCCGCCTCCGGGGCTCTGGTCACCACCGGAAATCTGAACACCCTGGGTACCTACACCTACACCCTGACGGTGACGAACACCGCTGGGACCACGGCCACGGCCACCTGCACCATCACGGTGGTGGCGGCCCCGACCACCCCTGTGGTCACGACCCAGACCTATGTGACGGCCTCCCAGGCGGGCTACACCGCCAGCGTGCCTGCCCAGGCCGCCGGCAGCACCTATGCCTGGACCCTTACCAGCGGCACCGTCACCGCCGGCGCTGGAACCGACACCATCACCTTCACGGCCGGCACCACCACCCCCGTTTCCTTCAGTGTCGTGGTCAGCAATGCGGCTGGCGCCAGCTCCACCGGGACGGCCACCAGCACCATCGTTGCTGCTCCTACAGCCAGCATCGTCATCAGCACCGCGACGCCGCTCTACAAGGCGACGGCCACCACGGTGACGCCCACCTTCACGAACGCGACGACCAAGGTCGTCGGGACGACGCCCGGCGCTTCTGACATCTCAAGTAGCGCGACCTCCGGTACCGCCATCACCGTGCAGAGCGGTGGCTTCACGGCGGCCGCGACCTACTACCTGAAGGTGACCAACGCCGCCGGCACCCAGGCCACCGCCAGCGTCAGCGGCACGCCACAGACCGTGGCCGTCGGCGCGGTCACCCCCGCCGCGACCACGAAGACCGTGAGCACGGCCCAGGCCTACAGTGCGACCCCCTCGGGCGGTGTCCTCGGCACGGTCACCTGGAGCAGCGGCGGGACTGGCATCTGGTCCGGCAACACCTGGACGGCTCCGGCCACGGCAGGGGGCCCCTACACGATCACGGCCACCTCGACGGATGACGGCACCAAGACCGCGACCACCACAGTGACCGTGGTGGACACGCCGACGGCCAGCCTGGCCATCAGCAGCACCACGCCGGCCTACAAGGCGACCGACATCACCGTGACCCCCACCTTCACGGGGGGGACGGCGGTGGTCGGCACCTCTGCGGGCGCTTCGGACATCGCCAGCAACGCCACCTCCGGGGCCGCCATCGCCGTCCAGGCCAGCGGCTTCATCGCCAACACGACCTACTACCTGACCGTGACCAACACCGCGACCGTTCCCGCCACAGCCAGTGCCAGCGCGACCGGCACGGTGCAGACCGTGGCTGTGGCCTCGATCAGCCCGGCGAACCCCACGGTGATCTTCGGTAACAGCCAGATCTTCAGCAGCTCGGCCACGGGTGGCGCCACCAATGGCCTCAGCTGGTCGGCGACAGCCGGGACCATGGACCCCTCGTCGGGATCTTGGACGGCCAACATGGCCCTGGCTGCGGCGGCCCAAACGGTCTCTTCCTACACTGGGACGGCAAACACCTTGATGGACGCTGATATAGGGCGTGATGGCACTGCGGCCGCCGCGAGGTTCAACTTCCCCGATGGAGTGGCGGTCGACACTTCCGGCAATGTCTATGTGGCGGACACCCTCGACAACCGGATCCGGATGATCACCCCTGCTGGCGTGGTTTCGACCTACGCTGGCACCGGGCGTCTTGGGGCCACGGATGGTGCAGCGGCCATTGCGACGTTCAATCAACCCTATGGAGTGGCGGTCGACACTTCCGGCAATGTCTATGTGGCGGACCAAGGTAACTACAAGATCCGGATGATCGCACCTGGCACGGGCGGGGTCGGCGGGACGGTCTCCTCCTACACCGGAACAGCCAACACCCAGATGGCGCAAAGCTCCACGGACGGCCCTGCGGCCAGCGCGGGCTTCGGCCAGCCCGTTGCAGTGGCGGTCGACGCCTCCGGCAACCTCTTTGTGGCGGACTACTCCAACTGCAAGATCAAGAAGATCGCGCCCGGCACGGGCGGGGTCGGCGGGGCGGTCTCCTCATACACCGGGACTGCCAATACTGGGATGAACACTGGTTTCGCGGACGGCCCGGCTTCCGGTGCGACGTTCAATTACCCCATGGGAGTGGCGGTTGACGCTTCCGGCAACGTCTACGTGGCAGACACCAGCAACAACAAGATCCGGAGGATCGCGTACAGCGGGACTGGTGTCGGCGGGACGGTCTCCTCCTACACCGGGACGGCAGGCACTGCGATGGTTACCGGCGCCACGGACGGCGCGGCGGCCATTGCGAGGTTCAACAACCCCTATGGAGTGGCGGTTGACGCTTCCGGCAACGTCTACGTGGCGGACACCAACAACGAAAAGATCCGGATGATTGCGTACAGCGGGACTGGTGTCGGCGGGACGGTCTCCTCCTACACCGGGACGGCAAACTCTGGGATGGACGCTAGCGCCTTGGATGGCGCTGCGAGTGTTGCAGAGTTCTACACCCCCTCTGGTCTGGCGTTTCATGCCTCCTCAGGCAATGTCTACGTGGCGGACACCTCCAACAACAAGATCCGGAAGATCGCAACCGGTTCGGGTGGGGTCGGCGGGATCGTGTCCTCCTACACCGGGCTGGAAAACATCTCGATGAATGCAGCCGGTGGAGGAGTAAATGGGGCTGCGGCCATTGTGAGGTTCAACAGCCCCTATGGAGTGGCGCTCGACGCCTCCGGGAACCTCTACGTGGCGGATGCTAGCAACAACTCGATCCGGATGATCACTCAGGCTGGTGTGGTCTCGATTTACGCGGGCAATAGCGGTTTACAAGGTTCTACCGACGGTGCTGCGGCCAGTGCGACGTTCTACTACCCCACGGGTGTGGCGGTCGACGCCGCCGGCAACATCTATGTGGCAGACTCGATCAACAACAAGATCCGAATGATCACACCCGGTACGCCGGGGTCCGGTGTTGGCGGGACCGTATCCACCTACGCGGGCACCGGCGGGAGTGGTTTTTTGAACGGTGCGGCGGCCGTTGCGAAGTTCAGTCAGCCCTTAGGCGTGGCAGTCGATGACTCCGGCAGCGTCTATGTGGCAGACACTAACAACCACAGGATCCGGATGATCACACCTGGTTCGGGTGGGGTCGGTGGGACGGTGTCCACCTACGCAGGCTCAACCTCGGGTGCCACGGATGGTGCTGCGGCCAGCGCTAAGTTCTACAGCCCGAATGGAGTGGCCCTCGACGCCTCCGGCAATGTCTATGTAGCTGACACGGGCAACAACAAGATCCGGAAGATCTCGGGTGGGCAGGTTACCAGCTACACCGGCACGGCAAGCACCCAGATGGCCACTGGCGCCACGGACGGCGCTGCAACCAGCGCTAAGTTCTTAACCCCCGGTGCCGTGGCGGTCGACGCTGCCGGGAATGTCTATGTGGCGGACACCTACAACAACAAGATCCGGAGGATCGCGTACAGCGGGACTGGTGTCGGCGGGACGGTCACCTCCTACACCGGGACGGCAGGCACTGCGATGGTTACCGGCGCCACGGACGACGCTGCGGTCAGTGCGAGGTTCTCCTACCCCAGCGGAGTGGCTGTCGACGCCACTGGCAAGGTCTATGTGGCGGACAAAAACAACCACAAGATCCGCATGATCGTCACCAGTTCGTCCGCACTGTCTGCGACGACGACGATTATGGCGACCTCGACGGACGACCCCACCAAGACCGCCACCACCACGGCCACCGCAGTGGCCGCCACGCCCGTGGCGTCCAGCCTTGTGGCTTCTAGCAGTAATCCAATCGATGGTGGCACCTTCACCCTTACCCCGACCTACTCCGGCGGGACGGCGGTTATCAGCTACCTGCCTCTTTATGGCGTGACCTGCCCGGCGACGGGCGTGGCTTCTACCGCTATCACCGCCAACTGGGGCGGTGGCATTCCGAGGACCTATGTCCTTTCGGTGACCAGTGCCAGCGGTGTCTCGGCGACCACATCCGTCACCGTGACGCCTTTGACTGTGAGCATTGCGATCAGTCCCGAGAACCCGACCGTGCTCTTTACGAGCAGTCAGGCGTTCACCGCCACCGTTTCGGGTGGGGCCACCAACCTCGTCACCTGGAGCAGTGGCGGAATCGGCACCTGGTCAAGCAATACCTGGACACCCCCGGCCGTTCCCGCGGCGACCCTGACTGTCTCTTCCTACACCGGTACGGCAAACACCCTGATGGATACCGGGGTGTTGGGAGGCGTGAACGGCACGGTGGCCATTGCGAGGTTCAACAACCCCTATGGTGTGGCGGTCGACCCCTTTGGCAATGTCTTTGTGGGCGACTTCACCAACAACACGATCCGGAAGATCTCGCCCGCAGGTGTGGCTTCGACCTATGCGGGCAGCACCAGCGGCTTACCCGGCTCCGCGGACGGGACCGCGGACAGTGCAAGTTTCAAGAACCCCTGGGGAGTGGCGCTCGACGCCGCCGGCAACCTCTATGTGGCAGACAGCGGCAACAACAAGATCCGCATGATCACCCCTGCGGGCACGGTAACGACCTACGCGGGCGGCGCAGCAGGCAACGCAGACCATGCCACCACGGCCACCAGTGCGACGTTCCGTAACCCAACTGGGGTGGCGGTCGATGCCTCCGGCAATGTCTATGTGGCGGACCAAGGTAACAGCAAGATCCGGATGATCGCACCTGGCACGGGCGGAGTCGGCGGGACGGTCTCCTCCTACACCGGGACGGCCAACACCGCGATGAGCGCCGCACTCCTGAACAGCACGCCTACCGCCGTCAGCGCGAAGTTCAACTCCATCAATGGCATCGCGCTCGACGCATCCAGCAACCTCTATGTGGCGGACACCTCTAACAACTTGATCCGGATGATCGCGCCTCAGAGTCCCAACCTCGGGGTCGGCGGGGTCGTTACCACCTACGCGGGCAATGGCCTGGGCCAGTCGGACGGTAGTGCTTCGACCGGTGTTGGGAAGTTCTATTCCCCCTACGGCGTGGCCGTTGACGCCACCGGCAACGTCTATGTGGCGGACACCAGCAGCAACAAGATCCGGATGATTACGGCTGGAACGGGCGGGGTCGGCGGAACGGTCTCTTCCTACACCGGGACGGCAGGCACTGCGATGGTTGCCGGCGCCACGGATGGCGCGGCTGCCAACTCGGCCTTCAGCCTCCCCCGTGGCCTGGCCGTCAGCCCCTCCGGCAACCTCTATGTGGCGGACAGCGGCAACAACAAGATCCGCCAGATCGCCAACTTCGCCGTTCCGGCGCCTGCGACGATCACAGCGACCTCGGCGGACGATGCCACCCAGACCGCCACCACTACGGCGAATGTGGCCACCACCACCCCTGTGGCGACCAGCCTGGTCGCCTCCACGACCACCCCCGCCCCGGGCAACACCTTCACCCTGACCCCGACCTATTCGGACGGGACGGCGGTCATCAGTTATTGGGCCCCCTATCGGGTGACCTGCCCGGCAACCGGCGTGGCTTCGGCCGCGATCACTGCCAACTGGACCACGGGCGTCGCTCGGACCTATGTCCTGACGGTGACCAATGCCACGGGCACGTCGGTCACCACTTCCGTCACGGTGACCCCGACCGTGGGCGGGCAGCTGGCCCAGCCCCTCGGCCCCGAGCTGGCGGTCGCCAAGGTCCTCGCTCCGGCCCTGGCCCTCAAGGCCCCCGCCTACGTGACCTCGACGCTCAGCGGGTATACCGCCAGCATGGGGGCCCAGGAGGGCGCCAGCTACGCCTGGGACGTCACCAACGGGGTGCTCACGGCCGGTCAGGGCACGCCCTCGATCCGGTTCACCGCCGGGGCTTCTGGCGTGGTGACGCTCACCTGTGCGGTGACGGGCCCGACGGGCAGCCTCGGCACCGGGACGGCCCGCAGCACCATCCTGGCGGCGCCCTGGATCAGCTCCTTCACCGTGACCCCGGCCTCGGTCGAGTTCGGTGCGGAGGCGCTCTTCAGCAGCCTCTTCAGCGCCCCGGGCGGGAGCGGGACCATCGACCAGGGGGTCGGGACCATCGTCTCCGGCACCTCCCTCAGCACGGGGACCCTGGACGGGACCACCACCTACACGCTGACCGCCAGCAACGGGGCCGGGGAAAGCACCACGGCCAGCGCCACGGTGACGGTCGGCCCGGTGGGCCCGACGCTGGAGGCCTTCACGGTGCGGCAGGTCAACGCCGCGCCGGTGTGGGACCAGGCCACCTTCGCGGGCACTTGGGACACCTACCAGCTCTCCTGCGGCAGCACGCTGCTCACGGGCGAGCAGGCGGTCTCCGGGGCGGTCAACAAGACCACCCAGGCGGGCCCGGGTGCGGTCTGGACCCTGAAGGCCACCCGGAACGGCATCACCACCACCTGGTATGCAACGGAACAGTGACTGTAGCCGCGGAGTTGTCATGACCATGCGTTCGGCCCTGATGCTTGCCCTCGCCGGGCTGCAGCCGCTGCGGGGGGCGCCCCCCGGGGAGGTGGTCCGGGTCCCGGTCTACCTGGGGCAGCGGACCTCGAATGTCCTGGTGACGGAGCGGGTGGTGCTGCCGGTGGTGGGTCCCCTCGCGGTGGCCCCGCTGGCGCCGAATGCCGGGATGGTGAGCTACGCCCCGGCGAAGCCCTTCTTTGCCGAGGGCGAGCCGGTGGTGCTGGCGCTCACGGTAGATCTGCACGGCGCCCACGACGGGGCCTTGGCGCCGGTCACGGTGCGCACCGAGAAGGGCGACTTCGAGCTGCAGCCGCAGGTAACCATCACCCCCTTCTCGGCGGCCTTCCCGGCGCGGTTCGGCGTGTCCTCGGACACGGATCCCGTCGTGGTCCAGGTCCAGGGGAGCCGTGCGGGCGTGCGGTTCAAGGGTGTGCAGCTGAACCCGGTGGACGCTCCCGTGAGCCTCAAGCAGTCGCTCTCGGCGGACGGCAAGGTGGTCTCCCTGACCGTGGCCGGCCTGCAGCATCCACCGCTGGCCGCGCGGGACGGCGTGGTCCATGACGCGACGGTGCTGTTTGTCACCCAGGACGGGGACACGGACTTCCTGCGGTTCCAGTGGTACTACCCCAAGCCGGCGGTCGTCCGGCTGAAGACCGGTGAAGGCTCTCCGGTAGCCCGGACGTTGGAGGAGT
>CAIRAS010000069.1 GCA_903876615.1 uncultured Holophagaceae bacterium | reverse complement strand
CGCGATGACTGCGCCTTCGTGCCCCTTTGTGCAAGTTCTTCGTGTCCTTCGTGGAGATCCTTGAGGGCAAAAATAGGCGGAGTGAGCCCGATAAGCAGGTCAGCTTTTCATCGGTGTTCATCATGTTTTTTATCGGCGTTCATCGGTGTTCATGCGTCCTTCGCCGGGATCCGAGCAACCCATCCCCGTCAGCTCTCGCTCGCGAGGAGGGCCAGCCCTTCGAGGGCCTCTTCCATGGTG
Source organism: uncultured Holophagaceae bacterium (assembly GCA_903876615.1). The sequence goes on along the minus strand of CAIRAS010000069.1, from coordinate 2,530 downwards.
AGGAACACGGGCAGTCCCGCGGCGCGGAGGGCGGCGCGGTACGCGTCGAAGAGGGGGCCGCCCTCCACCGCCACACCGACCCACTTGCCGCTGCTGTGGGCCAGCCCGGCCAGGGCCGTGGCGAAGGTTGCCATGGCCGTGGGGTCCGCCGTGTCCAGGCGCCTAGTCAGCGGGACCAGGCCCACCAGCAGCACCTCGGCCTCGGTGGCCAGCAGCAGGCGGGCCGCGGCCAGGTAGGCGGCCTCGTCGGCCATGGGCGTGAGGTCCAGGGGCAGCCTTGCGCTCACCAGGCCCGCGAGGCCCTGGTCTTCCAGGGTGGCGGCCAGGGCGGCGGATTCCGCTGCCGTGAGCTGCGCGCCGCGGCAGGCGCCGCCCAGCAGGTCCGCGGAGGCCACGGACTCGAAGCCGGCGTTGGTCATCACGGCCACGGTGCCGGGCCGGCCCTCGGGGTAGGCGCCCAGCCAGGCCAGCCCGGCGTCGAAGGCCTCCAGGCGCTCGGCCAGAATCGCACCGGCCCGCCGCAGCACGCTGGCCTGCAGGGCGTGGTCGCCGGCCAGGGCGCCGGTGTGGCTGCTGGCGGCGGCCATGCCCTCCTGGCTGCGGCCGCCCTTGTAGAGCAGCACGCGGCGGCCCGAAGCGCGCAGAGTCTTGACGGCCTGGGCCGTGGCTTGGAGATCGCCGGGCGCGAAGCCCTCAAGGTAGGCGCCCACGACCCGGACCGCGGGGTCCGTGGCGAAGCCCCGCAGGAAGTCCGAGCAGCGCAGGTCCATCTGGTTGCCGATGGCCACGGCGGCGCGCAGGCGGAGCTCGCCGCGACGGCTCAGGCGGGTGATGAGGAAGGCGCCGCTCTGACTCAGCAGCGCCAGGTGCCCGGGCTGGGCATTCAGGGGCAGCTTGTCCTCGGGGATGAAGAAGGTGTTGAGGCCCAGGTCCGGGCTGAACAGGCCCAGGCCGTTGGGCCCCACCAGGGCCGGGGTCCACTGCCCCGCGCGGCGGTGCGTGGCGAGGCAGGCCAGCAGCCGCGCGCCGAGGCCTTCGGTGTCGGCGCCGTCACCGAGGCCCCCGGCCACCAGATAGACCACCGTGGCGCCGCCGCCCTGGCGGCAGAGCTGCTCCACGGCTTCCAACGTCTGGGCCGCGGGCAGGGCCAGGATCAGCTGGTCCGTGGGCGCGGCGGCGAGCTCGGCCACCGACGCCACGCAGGGGAGCCCGAGGAAGTCAGAGGCGCCGGGCTTGAGGATGCGGAGGGCCCCCTCGGGCAGCCGCGACTTGCGGACGTTCTCCAGGATGATGCGGCCCACGGTGCCTGCCCGGCTGGAGACACCGGCGAGCACCAGGCTGCGGGGACTCAGGAGGGCCTGGTACCAGGCCGGGTCCGGCGCGGCGGGACTGGCGCTGGGCGCGGCCTCCAGGGTGCCCACGCCATCCAGGGCCGTGGGCAGGCCATCGGCGTCCAGCACCACGGGGTTCAGCTCCAGCAGGGTGACGCCCGCGTCCGCCAGTCCCGCCGCAGCCCGCCACAGGCCCTGCAGGAAGGCCAGCAGCTTAGCTTCGTCGGTGAGGGCCTCGGTGCCGCGCTGGCGACCCAGCCAGGTGCGGCCCAGCCAGTGCTCGCGCAGCTCTGCGAGAGCCTGCTCCGGCGTGGTGAAGGCCAGGGGCCAGAGCAGGGGCGGGGCCAGGGCGGCCCAGGCGTCGGCCTGGAGGCCGCCGATGCCGCAGACCACCAGCCAGCCCGCCTCGGGGTCGCGCTTCAGCGAGACCAGGGCTTCCGTGGGCAGGCCCGCCAGGCGCCGGAAGGACACCTGCTCACAGACCAGGCCGCCGATCCAGGGCAGCTCCGCCACCTGCTCCCGCATGCGGCTTGCAGCGGCCCCCAGGGCCTCGGGCGCGAAGGGACCGAAGTGGACAGCGCCGCGGTCGGACTTGTGCCAGAGGCCATCGGCGATGCCCTTCAGCACGATGGGCTCGCCCGGGGCGAAGGGCAGGGGCCCCGCCTCCAGGAACCCGTGCCGCGGCACGCGCAGCCCCGCCGCGGCCAGGAGGGCGTAGGCCCGTGCCTCGTGGAGGAAGCCCGCCGCCGCGCCCACGTCAGGCTCCGGTCCTGGCCGGGGCGAGCCCGCGTCCGGCCTCGAAGGCCTCCAGGTTCCGCTTGGTGACCAGGGAGCCCTTGGGCGCGAAGCGCTGGGCGATGACCTCGCACCAGGTGCTGTGGGGCACGGGCAGGAAGGTCGAGGCCAGGCCCAGCAGGACCATGCCCCCGGCCTGCCGGTGGTGGAGGCGGCGGGCCAGGTCCTCGGTGTCCACGAGGTGCGCACCGCGCACGGCCTTCAGGGCCGCGTAGATGTCGTCCAGGGGCGGGTAGCCGTCCATGCCCCGCTGGGGTTCCTCCGCGACCACCAGGTGGCCGTTCATGCGCAGCATGGCCACGTAGCGCAGGGCCTCGAGGGGCTCCAGGGCGATGAGCAGATCGGCGCTGCCCTCGTCGATGATGGGCGAGCTGAGGGGCACCTCGGCGTAGCAGACCTGGGCG
>CAIRAS010000068.1 GCA_903876615.1 uncultured Holophagaceae bacterium | reverse complement strand
GGTGCAGGTGCTGGCCTACGAGGACCACGCCGAGGCCGTGCTCGACACCGTGGACAAGGTCACGCGCATCACCAAGGTCCACCTGCGGCCCGTGATCCGGGTGGCCCGGGGCACCAGCATGGCCAAGGTCGTCGAGCTGTTCGAGAAGGCCCACAAGTACTGCTTCGTGGCCAACTCGGTCACCTGCGAAGCGGTGATGGCTCCCCGCGTCGTCGAGGTCTAGGGAGTCGCCCGGTGCACTGTCCCTTCTGTGGACACCTCGAGGACAAGGTGGTGGACTCCCGGGAGTCCCGCGAGGGGGACTCCATCCGCCGCCGGCGGGAGTGCCTCTCCTGTGCCCGCCGCTTCACCAGCTACGAGCGGGTGGAGGAAGTCCCCCTGGTGATCCTCAAGAAGGACGGCCGCCGCGAGCCCTTCGACCGCCAGAAGCTCATGAAGGGCCTGCTGCTGGCCTGCCAGAAGCGTCCCGTCTCCCTGGCCCGCATCGAAGAGCTGGTGCAGGACCTCCACGCCCGGCTCATGGAGCGGCCCGACCGGGAGATCCGCAGCCGCGAGCTGGGCGAGCTGATCATGGACGAGCTGAAGGGCCTCGATCAGGTGGCCTATGTGCGCTTCGCCAGCGTCTACCGGGACTTCAAGGACCTGCCGGACTTCGTGAAGGCCCTGGAGGGCCTCATGCACAAGGAGGCCGCCACGGGCCGCGCAGCCCCCCCTCCCATGCCGGAACCCACCAAACCTCTGCCTCAGGCCCTGTTCCCGGGCGAGGCGCTGGAGGCTCCGCCACTGAAGGGTCGTCGGAAGTAGGGCTACACTGGACGACCGAGGTTTTCCGTGGCCGACGACGTCCTCCTGCCCCCCCCTACCGATGAACAGCCCAAGCTGCCCGAAGAGCTCCCGGTCCTGCCCCTGCGGGACGTGGTGGTCTACCCCTATGTGATCCTGCCGCTCAGCATCAGCCGGGAGAAGTCCATCCGCGCCGTGGACACGGCCCTGGTGGAGCACCGCATGATCCTGCTGCTCTCCCAGAAGCAGGTGGAGATCGACAACCCCCGGCCCGAGGACCTCTACCAGGTCGGCACTGCGGCCCTCATCATGCGCGTCCTGAAGCTGCCGGATGGCCGCATCCGCGCCCTGGTGCAGGGTCTGCAGCGGGTCCGCGTGGAATACTTCACCCAGACCGACAGCCTCTTCAAGGCCCGCGTGGAGCCCCTGGCCGAGCCCGAGATGGCCTCTCCGGACCTGGAGCAGGACGCCCTGCTGCGCAGCGTCAAGCAGACCCTGGAGAAGGCTGTGGCCCTGGGGAAGACCCTGCCCCAGGAAGTCCTGGTCATTGCCAGCAACCTCGACAACCCCGGCCGCCTGGCGGACCTGGTGGCGTCCAACCTCGACCTCAAGCTCCAGCAGACCCAGGAGGTGCTGGAGATCGCCCACCCGGGGCTGCGGCTCAAGCGCGTGAACGAGCTGCTCATGCGGGAGATCCAGCTGCTGGAGGTCCAGCAGAAGATCACCATGGAAGCCCGCGG
>CAIRAS010000067.1 GCA_903876615.1 uncultured Holophagaceae bacterium | reverse complement strand
CGCGATGAGGATCCAGAGGCTGCTGGTCACCACGCTGCTGGTGGGGGCGTTGCCCACGCCCTCGGCGCCGCCCTGCGTGCGGTAGCCTTTCCAGCAGCCCACCAGGGCGATGATCATCCCGAACACGAAGGCCTTGTAGAGGGCGATGCGCAGATCCCGAAAGGCCAGCAGCTTGTAGAACTCGTTGCCGAAGACATAGGCGCTCTGGCCTTCCACGCCCACGAGGATGAGGTAGCCGCCCCAGTAGCCCACATAGACCGAGACGGCCGTGAGGATGGGCAGCATGACCACCGAGGCCAGCAGGCGCGGCACGAACAGGTAGTGGATGGGATCCGTGGCCAGGCACTCCAGGGCGTCGATCTGCTCCGTGACCTGCATGGTGCCGAGCTCCGCGGCCATGGCACTGCCCACGCGGCCCGAGAGCATGAGCCCGGTGATGACCGGCGCCAGCTCCCGCATCACGGCCAGACCCTCGACCTGGGAGGCCAGGCCTTCTGCCTGGAACTGCTTGAAGCCGAAGGCCAGCTGCACTGCGAACACCATGCTCACGGCCAGGCTGGTGAGGATCACCACGGGCAGCGAGTTGATGCCCACCGCCTGGAACTGGCGGAACAGGTTCTGCACATCGAAGGGCCGCTTGAAGATGGCCGCAAAGGTCCGCCCGGCGAGTACCGCGAAATCACCGGCCGTGTCCAGGGCCCTCAGCACACCTGCGCCGGCCTTGTCGAAGAAAGTCAGGACCATGGGGCTCCGAAGGTAAAGGACTAGCTTACTCCAGACCCCTTCTTCTGGCGGAGCCTCAGCTTGGTGGCGCCCCCCTCGCGGATGGTCTGGGGGGTGCGGCTGAGGGTGAGGGCGTCGGCGGGGACATCCTTGGTGATGGTGCTACCGGCGCCAATGAGCGCGCCGTCCCCGATCACCACCGGGGCTACCAGTTGGGTGTCGGATCCGACGAAGACGTTCCGGCCAATGGTGGTGCGGTGCTTGTTCACCCCGTCGTAGTTGCAGGTGATGACGCCGGCGCCGATGTTGGTGCCCTCGCCGATCTCGGTGTCACCCAGGTAGGCCAGGTGGTTGGCCTTGGCACCACGGTGGAGGCGGGCTTTCTTGGTCTCCACGAAGTTGCCCACATGGACGCCCTCGGCCAGGTCGGTGCCCTCGCGGAGGCGGGAGAAGGGGCCGATCTTGGCGTCGGCGCCCACCACGGCGTGCTCGATGACGCAGTAGGGTCGTACCAGCACGCCAGCGGCCAGGGTGGCGTCGCTGATCACGGTGCCCTGGCCGATGCAGCAGCCTTCGCCGATGGTGACCGCGCCCTCAAGCCGGACGCCGGGTTCCAGCAGAACATCCATGCTGAGGAGCACCCGAGGACCGACCAGGGTGCTGTCCGGATGGAGGTAGGTGACGCCTTCGGTCATCCAGTACCGCTGGATCCGTCGCTGGGCGGCGGCCTGCAGCTCGGCCTGGTCCAGGCGGGAGTTCATGCCCGCCAGTTCCTCTGGGGCGCAGACCTCCACGGCCACGGGCAGCTGCTGGGCCACGGCGGCGACGGCATCGGTGAGGTAGTACTCCCTCTGGGCGTTGTCGTTCCGCAGCCCCTGGAGGGCCGTGCGGAGGGCGGGCCAGGGCAGGGCGTAGGCGCCGCCGTTCACGCGCCGCACGGCCAACTGCTCGGGGGTGGCATCCTTGGCCTCCACGATGCCCGCGAGGCGGCCGTCCGGCTGCTGGAGCACGCGGCCGTAGGAACCGGGATTGGGCAGGTCCATGGCCAGCATCAGGGCCTCGGCAGCACAGAGCCGGGCCACGGTGGCCGAGGTCGTGAGCGGCACGTCCCCGCACAGGATGGCGACCTTGGTGGCCCCCAGGCGGTCGAGCTCGGGGATGCAGATCTGTAGGGCGTGGCCGGTGCCCAGGGGCTCCCCCTGGTCCACCGCACTGACCGGGCAGGGCAGCAGGCCAGCCCGCTGCCAGCGCTCAACGGCGGCGAGCACGGCCTCCTTGCCGTGGTGGACCACGAGCACAGCAGCGCTCAGGCCCGGGGGCAGGGCCCGCAGGACCCACAGCAGGGAAGGGTCGCCCAGGATCGGGTGAAGCACCTTGGGCAGCCGCGACTTCATCCGCGTCCCCAGTCCCGCCGCCAGAATCACTGCCACTGTGGACATGCTGCCTCCCCCACCAGCCTACATCAGGCCGGGGTCGCCTTCCGGATCCACCGGCGAGGACGGGGTATGCCCCTGGTGGCGGACGCGCCCGGCGAGGCGGACCGCCAGGGCCGTGGCTTCCTGGAAGTTGCGGCCGTCCGCGATCCACTTGCCGGCCTTGTCGAAGGCCGTGCCGTGGTCAGGACTGGTGCGGATGAACGGCAGCCCCAGGGTCAGGTTCACGGCGCGCTCGGGCTCCAGCAGCTTGACGGGGATGAGGCCCTGGTCATGGTAGAGGGCCACCACCAGGTCGAACTCGCCCCTGGCCGCTCGCTGGAACACGCTATCGGACGGCAGCGGCCCGAAGAACAGGGGCGCAGGTCGGAGCGGCGTCGGGGGCAGCCCGGTGGCGAGCACCTCCAGGCCGCGCTGCCCTGCAGACAGGTGGCGCGGGGCCTGTTCGTGCGGGAACACCGCCCAGCCCGCCGGTGGGGCACCGAAGTGGAAGGGGGAGTTGGCGTCGGGGAGGGGGTCGTCTGGTGCGGAGAGGAAGGGCATAAAGGCTGCCTCGGCCTGGATGATGGCCTCATCCAGCAGCAGCTCCTCGTCGCCGAAGGCGCCCTGCTCACCGGCGTGGGGGTTCAGGGCACAGAGCGCCACCCGCAGGTCCAGCTTGCCCGTCAGGTGGATGAACTGATCGGCGGAGAAGGCCAGGGTCTCCGCCACGGCATCTTTGTCGAGGGTCTCCACCACGGAGCGCAGGCTCTGGTGGACCGTGTGCAACACCACATTGAGGCTGGGGCTGACGAAGGCCATGCGGGTCATGGGGGCACCCGAGAGCTCCTGCAGGTACTCCGTGTGGCCCGGCAGGTGGTAGCCCGCGAGGTGGGCGGCGGCCTTGGCCATGGGCAGCGTGACCAGGGCATCGCTGAAGCCGCTCAGGGCCATCAGGGCTGCCACGCGGATGGCCTCCACCGTCGCCCGGCCCGAGGCGGCGGAGCCCACGCCCAGCTGGAGCTGGTCGGCCGTGATCTGGGGCGTGGGATCCAGCCAGAGCGCCTCGGCCAGTACTAGGCCCGCCCCCCGGGAGAGCACCTGCAGGCCGTGGACCTCGCCGAGGAAGCCTGCCGGGGCCTCCCGCATGGGGGCGATCCAGCGCCAGTCCACCTGACGTTCCGGCAGGTTCGCCAGCAGGTCGGCGCCCGCCCGGGCCCCCACGACGGTCACATCTGTCCAGGGCTGGATGGTGGCCAAGCCCCCCAGCAGCAGCTCGGGACCGATGCCGCAGGGATCTCCCAGGCTGATGGCGATGCAAGGACGATGACTCATAAAGACCCCAGCGAGGTGTGCCAGGGCTCAATCGTAGACCGGAATCTCCACCTCGCTGGGCACCGGCTCATCTTTCTTGGTGGAGCGGCTCCGCCGGATGCGCGGTTCCTCTTCCTGCTTGTAGATGTATTTGATGTTGTGCTTGGGGACCAGGACGTTGGGTTCCTTGATGCGGTTGATCTTCAGGCAGTGCTTGTCATACCACTCGATGATGCCGCGGACCTTCTCGTCATCCTGGAGGACGATCACCATGGGGGTCTTGGACTGCATCTGCTTCAGGTAGTAGAAGCTCTCGGCGTTGGTCTGCTCCGGTGGGGCAATCTTGCGCCGGGCGCTGCCAACGCCCTGGGGGGCGGTGGGCACCGAGGGGTTCACGGCGGGATTGGGTTCACCAGCGGCCGTGAGGGGTGAAGGCACAGCGGTCATCGTCTCGGCGCCCCCACTCTTGGCGGGCAGGCCGAGCTTGTCCTTCAGTTCACTGAGATTCGGTCGAATGAGCTTTCGGTTCATGTTTGATCCTGGCCCAGAGGGCGGTTCAGGGATGTCAAAGGCATCAGCCAGAGGCTGCCCCAAGTCAGATTTTTGCAGCCGAATCTAAGGGATCGACCGCTCGAGCTGGAAGGGGATACACCAGATTGGCAGGAGCCCCGTGGACCCCGCAAGGTGTGCTATGAGTTTTTGGTAGAGGAAGGCTGCCGGAAGTCTACGTCTTCATGGCCCCGGATGCCAAGGGCTCTTCTTGGGAAGTTGAGGGAATCAAGATCTCTATGAGGGTGCCCCGCCCGGGTTCGCTGTCCACTTCGATGCGCCAGCCCATGGCCTGGATGAACCGGTAGACCAGGCTCATCCCCAGGCCCGTCCCTTCGCGGAAGCTGCCGGCGAAGGGGACGAAGAGCTGCTTCAGCTGCTCGGGCGTCATGCCGCAGCCGTTGTCGGCCACCGAGAGGCGGATCCCCTCCTCGTGCAGGGTGCAGGCCAGGCGCACCATGGGGCTGGGCCTTCCCTCCACGGCCTTGCGAGCGTTGACGAGGAGGTTCAGGAGCAGTCGGTGGAGCCCGGTGGCATCCGAGCGGCAGCTCACCTGGGCGACCTCGTCCATCAGCAGCGGCAGCCCCTTGGTGCGGGGGTCCATCTCCCAGCTCGCCCGGGCCTCCTCCAGGACCTTGGGCAGGAACAACACGGACCCGCCCACAACCTCGGGCCGGGCGAAATCGAGGAAATCCGAGAGGATGGCTCCCACCCGCTGAGTCTCGCGGTCCAGGATGCCCAGGACCCGCTTCTCCACCTCCTGGGGCGAGTCTTCGCGCTGCAGCAGCTGGACACAGCCGCTGATGGAGGCCAGGGGGTTGCGGAGCTCATGGGCCAGACCCGCCGCCAGCTGGCCGATGGACGCCAGCCGCTCGCTGATGCGGGTGCGCTCCTCCAGGGCCTTCAGGTCGGTCAGATCCTGGAACAGCAGCAGCTGACCGGTCTCCTCTCGGTTCAGGCCACGGAGGCCGGCCAGGTGCCCACCCAAAATCTGCCGACCCCCCTCCGGTCGGGGCAGGACCACCTCGAAGCGGTGTTCGCGTCCTCGGTAGAGCGGCAGCGGGCTGCTCAGGGGCAGCAGCTCCTGGATGGCGACCCCGGGGACGATGTGCTTCCCCAGAATGGCTTCCGCCGCGGGGTTGGCTGAGGTGACCCGGCCTTCCAGATCGAGGGTGATGAGCCCCGAACTCAGAGACTCCACCACCCGTTCGTGGAGGGCGGAGAGCTCTCCCACCACGGCTTCGCTGACGCTGAGATCGGTCCGGAGCCGATCGAGGTTCCTCCGGATGAGCAGCGCCACCAGCGCGGTGGCGAAGACCTGCAGCGACGCAATGCCCAGGATGAAGGACGCCCGCCCGGAATCCTGGGGGCCAAACTCGCTGGATAGCCCGAAGGTGGGCAGGATGCCATGCGCGAAGCCCAGGACCACCAGCACGTGGGTGATGGCCGAGAGCACACCCACGCCCACGATCTCCAGGGTGCCCAGGTAGAAGGCCGAGGCCAGCACAGGGAAGATGTAGAGGGAGGAGAAGCGCTCCTGGGTGACCCCCTGGAACGCGATGACCAGCGTGACCAGGGCCAGGTCCAGCAGCAAGTTCCAGCGAATCCAGCCGAGCCCTGGCGTGGGGAAGAGCTGGTTCCTGGAACGCAGCCCCTGGGCCGACTCCCAGGCCGCCTCAACGAAGAAGAGCAGGAGCATCCCGAGGTAGACCAGCTCTCCAGGGCCGTCCGCCCGCACGTCCGCAGGGAGGGCCGCATGGAGTGCCAGCAGGCCGAAGCTGGCGAAGAACCGGAAGGAGAGGGGCAGAAACGAGGACCCAGCCTCGGCTGAGCTCATGCTGTCCCAGGTGCGCTGGAGCATGCCAACCATGGTGCCCGAATCTGCCATTCTAGGGCCATGGCCGACTCAGCCTTTCCCGCCACCCCATCCCTCCGTGCCGCTGGCATGCGGCAGACGCCTCAGCGAGAGGGCATCCTCCGGGTCTTGAAGGACTCGGACCGGCCGCTCACTGTGGAGGAGATCTGGGAGCGCATGCCGGAGCGGCGCTCGGGCCTGCCCACGGTCTATCGGAACCTGGAGCGGTTCGTGCACGAGGGTTGGGCCGAGAGCATCCTGGGCTCCGACCAGGTCATGCGCTTTGTCCGGTGCGACTCCCGGCACCACCACCACCACCTCCAGTGCGAGCGCTGCGGCCGCACGGCCGAGGTGGACGCCTGCGGCCTGGAGGCCTCCCTGCGCAACCTGGAGGAGCTCTCGGGCTTCACCATCACCCGGCATCAGCTGCTACTCTTCGGTCTCTGCCGCGCCTGCCGGACCGGAGCCTGAGGCGGGTAGGGTCCCAAATTCTCCGTTGACCGAAGGGCGCGCCATTGCTAGTCTTGATCTCTCATGCGGGTGTAACTCAGTGGTAGAGTGCAACCTTGCCAAGGTTGAAGTCGAGGGTTCAAATCCCTTCACCCGCTCCACCGCCCGGGCCGCGCAAGCGGCCCGGATCGTTTGAAAGCCCTACAGCAGCAACGCAAGGCACCGTCGCCAAGTGGTAAGGCCCGG
>CAIRAS010000066.1 GCA_903876615.1 uncultured Holophagaceae bacterium | reverse complement strand
GGATACCGAGCGCTTCGAGCTGGAGATCAGCGACGAGGGCAAGGGCTTCGACGCCAGCCACCTCTCGCCCCTGCCCGGCGACTCGGACATGGCCCCGCACTTCGGCCGCGGCCTGCCCCTCATCCTCCTGGTCATGGACGAGGTCCACTTCAACGAGAAGGGCAACCAGATCCGGATGGTGCTGCGGAAGAAGTAGGTTTTGGCTGGCAGCTGTCGGCATGGCCCCGAAGCTCGTTGCTCGACGGACCGCACAGGCGAGAATCAAGCAAGAGCTCCTCCTCGACGATGGTGATGAAGGGATGGGGATTCATTGAGGACCAAGCTACGGGCCATGGCAGGCAGGTTCAGATCGGTCGGCTTGGCGACCCTGGCCGGGGTCCTGCTTCTGGTGATCGCCCTGACCGGCTGTGGGAAGGGTGTAACCAGGGACATCCTGAATCCCGAAGAACGCCGCTGGCTCACGGAAAACCAGGGGCGGATCGTGCTCGGCGTTGAGACGAACTCGGCCCCTCTGGTCTTCCTAGATCCCCAAGGCCAACCGACGGGCCTCGCCCACGACCATCTGGTCCTGCTCGAAGCGAAACTCGGAGTCCGCTTTCAACGAAGACCCTTCTTGACTCTGGACGAGCTCCTCGAGAAGACGCGAAGCGGTGAAATCCAGGTCGTCAATGCCGTCATGGAGACCCCCGGGAGAAGGAACTTCATCTCCTTCACCAAGCCCTTTCTCTCGCTGCCCAACGCCATCATCGTCCGCAAGGACCGGACGGGGACCTTGCATGAGGCGGACCTCAGGGGCCTGAGAGTATCGCTGGTTCGAGGCTTTGCCTCGACGGAGCGCCTCACGGACAAGCCCATGGGCCTGGTGCCCGATCTGGTCCCCGATGACCTCACGGGGCTTCTCAACGTCTCGTTCGGGCATTCGGATGCGGGCGTGTTCGACCTCGCCACGGCCTCCTACCTGATTCAACGGAATGGCATCACCAACCTCCGCATGGCGGGTGAAGCGGGCCAGGGGATGCAGCTAGCCATGGGTACTCCCAAGAACCAGCCCCAGCTGCTGCAGGTCCTGGAGAAGGGCCTTGGGGCGATCACGCCGGCTGAGCGCGAGGAGGTCCGAAAGCGCTGGATCAACACCACGGCGACGAGCCTCTTCAGCGATGGGCGGTTCTGGGTGCTTGCAGGGATCGTCCTCCTGGCCCTTCTGATCCTGATCGGCACGGTCCTGATCTGGAACAGGACCCTCCGGCGACAGGTCAGGCTGCGCACCCAGGAGCTTTCCCGGGGGATGGAAGCCGTGGAGGAAAGTGAAGCGCGCTACCGGGCCTTCTTCATGCATGGCCCCGACGGCATCGTGGTGCTGGACCCAGCCACCCGACGCCCCCTGGCATTCAACGACCAGGTATGCCGGCAGCTGGGCTACACCCGGGAGGAATTCGCCAACCTGACGATGGCGGACATCGAGGCCATGGAAACGGCCCAGGATACGGCTGAGCGGATCAAAGGCGTGATGACCAAAGGTCACGACGACTTCGAAACCCTTCAGCGGACCAAGCAAGGAGAGCTCCGGAATATCCATGTCACGGCCCAGTACATCCGCACCAAGGGTGGGAGCACCTACCACTGCGTCTGGCGTGACGTCACCGAGCGTCGGCGGATGGAAGAGGCCCTCGGTCAACGCACCGGGGAACTTGCCACCTTGCTTGAGGTGAGCAGGAGCCTCTCCGCGACCCTCGACCTCAATGCCATCCTGCAGACCGCGACCAACCGGATCGCAGAGCTCACGGACCTGAAGACCGCTGCTGTCTATCTGCTATCCGGTGAGATGCTGCGCCTGGGGGCCGGCACGCCTCCCCTGCCTCCGCAGTTCCCGGAGGAGCTGCGCCTGGCGCCGCTTGCGGAACATCCGCACATCCTCGAAGCACTGACGACCCGCAAGCAGGTCTTTCTGCTGGACACCCGTTGCGCCGACCTGACGCCGGCGGAACGCGCGGTCTCCGAGGCGCGGGGGCTCCGCTCGATCCTGTACCTGCCGCTCATCGCGGGGGCGACTCCCCTGGGGGTGCTCATCGCCAGTTCGGTCGGAGAGTCACGGGCGGTCTCTGAAGCGGACCAGGTCTTCTGCCAGACGCTGGCCAACGTGGCTGCCATAGCCATCGCGAACGGTCAGCTGTATGAGGCCAGTCAGGCCCACGGCGCTGAGCTCGAAAAGGAGATCATCGAGCGAAAGCGGGCCGAAGCTGCGCTCAGTGACAGCGTCCGGCACTACCGGGACCTCTTTGACCAGGCAAACGAAGGCCTCTTGATCATGACGAGAGAGGGGCATCTCTCCGAGGTCAATCGGGCCTTCGCGGAGATGCACGGCTACAGCGTGGAAGAGATGAACGGTTTCGACATCCAGGCGCTCGATGTCCGCAACCAGCGCGCCATGGAGGACCGCGATGACCTCATTCGCCGCATGGTGGCGGGCGAAGTCGTCCGCTTTGAGGTCGCCCACTACCACAAGGATGGGCATGTCTTCCCGCTCAGTGTCACCACAAGCCTGATCGAGCTCGGGGATCAGTCCTACTACCTGGCCTTCCACCAGGACATCACGGAGCGCCGACAAGCCGAGGAGGACCACCTCAGACTCCAGACCCAGCTGCAGCAATCCCAGAAAATGGAAAGCCTGGGAACCCTGGCCGGCGGGGTCGCCCACGACATGAACAACGTGCTGGGAGCCATCCTCGGCCTGGCTACGGCCCATATCGGCGCCCAGCCCTACGGCAGTCCCCTCCATCAGGCCCTCGACACCATCGTCAAGGCCACCGAACGCGGCGGCAAGATGGTCAAGAGCCTGCTGAACATTGCCCGTCAGAGCCCGGCGGAGGAAAACAAGCTCGATCTGAACGCCCTCCTCAGGGAGCAGATCAGCCTGCTTGAACGAACCACCCTGTCGAAGGTCAACCTGCAGATGGACCTGGAAGCGGGGCTGCACCCCACCCTCGGTGATGCGAGCGCCCTGACCCACGCCTTCATGAACCTCTGCGTCAATGCCGTGGACGCTCTGCCCGAGAATGGCACCCTCACCCTGCACACCCGCAACATCGACCCCGAGTGGATCGAGGTGGTGGTCGAAGACAACGGGACGGGCATGCCCAGGGAGGTGCTGGAGAAGGCCTTGGATCCTTTCTTCACCACCAAGGGAGTAGGCAAAGGCACCGGGCTGGGCCTGTCCATGGTCTACAGCACTGTGATGGCGCACCGGGGGCAGATGGAGATCGAGAGCGAGCCCGGCAAGGGCACCCGCGTGAAGCTGCGCTTCCCCGCCTGCGAGCAGGACAGCCATGTCGCAGAATCGGGTGCTGCTGCCGCCACCGCGACCCTCCGCAGATCCCTGAAGGTGCTGCTGGTGGATGACGATGACCTGGTCCAGCGGTCTGTCCAGGCGCTCCTGGAGGTCATGGGCCACACGGCGGTGACCGCCGTCCTCAGTGGCGAGGATGCCCTGGCGGTGCTGGAAGCCGGGTTGGAGCCCGACCTCGTCATCCTGGACATGAACATGCCCGGGCTTGGCGGGACCGGAACCCTGCCTCGCCTGCGCGCGCTGCGCCCCGCGGTGCCCGTGCTGCTGTCCACAGGCCGAACCGACCAGACAGCGCTGACCCTCGCCTCGGCACACCCGGGTGTCACCCTGCTCTCCAAACCCTTCGGGCTCAGGGAGCTTCAGTCCCACCTCGAAAGCATCGGGCTGGGCTGAAGCAAGCCCACCGGTGCCGGGGGGGCAGGGCTCTTGGCTGATAGCTGATAGCTCCTAGAACGCTGATTCCACGAACGCCTTCAGCTGGGGCTTGGGCTGGCCGCCGATGAGCTTGTTCACGGGCTTGCCGTCCTTGAAGACGATCAGGGTGGGGATGCTCATGATGCCGAACTTCCCGGCCACTTCGGGGTTCTCGTCCACGTTCATCTTGATGAACTTGGCCTTGCCTGCCATCTCCGCGGCGAGCTCGTCAAGGACGGGGGCGATCATCTTGCAGGGGCCGCACCAGGGGGCCCAGAAATCCACGAGGGTGACACCCTGGGCAACGGCCTCAGGGAACTGGGCGTCGGTGATGTGGGCGACGAGGTCGGACATGGGAACTCCTTGGTGGTTCAGGGGAAGGGCAGGGGGTCGCCTGAATTGGCGCTTCCCCACTGGGCGATGGTGAACAGGCTCATGTAGCGTTCATTGGTCTCCCGCAACCGCTGGGAGAGCACCTGGCAGAGCGCGTAGAGGATCTTCAGGGCCGTGCGGGGCTGGGACTCGATGAGGCCCTGCAGCTGCTGCATGGGCAGGAAGAACAGCTCGGCCTCCTCGTTGATGATGGCATCCGCGGCCCGGGGCGAGGCGTCGATGAGGGCCATCTCGCCAAAGTAGGCGGGGGGTTCCAGCACCGCCAGGGCCTCTTCGCCCGAGGGTACCTGCTTCGAGATGCGCACCGAGCCTGCCAGCAGGATGTAGAGGCCATCACCGACGTCGCCCTCACGGAAGAGCACCTCACCTGCGGAGGCGCAGCGCACCTGCCCGATGATCAGCACCTGGCAGCGCTCCGCCTCGTCCAGGTTGCTGAACAGGGGCGACTGGGTCAGGAAGGCGGCGTCGGTCAACGCTGCTCCGGGGAGGGAGGATCCGCAGGGGTTTCCAGGGGCACGTGGGCGCAGAGGTCGAGTCCGAAACCACGGAGCCCAATGTACTTCGTTTCATGGCGGCTGAGGAGGCGCATTTTCCCGATGCCCAGCTGCCGCAGGATCTGGGCGCCCACGCCGAAATCCCGGTCGCTCATGGTCTGCGGCAAGGGCTGTCCTTCCTCCGCCACGCCTGGGGTGTGGGCATGCCGCCGCAGGTAGACGAGGGCGCCGCAGCCCTCCTTCGCCAATGCCGTCATGGCTTTCTGGAAGAGGCCGCTCTCAAAGCCGTGGAGGTCGTCCGGCAGAGTCTCTACGTGGACGCGCACCAGGGGCGCCTCTACCGAGGCCAGGTCTCCAAGCACGAAGGCCAGGTGACTGCCGCCGTCCAGCAGGCTCTGGAAGCGATGCACCTGCAGCTGCCCCCACTCGCTGGCCATGGCGCGCACCTCGAGGCGCTTGACCAGGGGCTCCTGGCGGAGCCGGTAGGCCACCAGATCCGCCACGGTTACCAGGAGCAGGCCGTGCTGGCGGCAGAAGGGCACCAGGTCCGGCACCCGGGCCATGGTCCCGTCGTCCTTCATGATCTCGCAGATGACGCCGCTAGGATGCAGGCCCGCCAGGCGAGCCAGATCGACGCTGGCCTCGGTCTGGCCCGTGCGGGTGAGGACGCCACCGGGGCGGGCGCGCAGGGGGAACACATGGCCGGGCTTGACAAAGTGCTGGGGGCGGGACTCGGGCGCGATGAGCGCCTGAATCGTCCGGGACCGGTCCTGGGCGCTGATGCCCGTGGTGGTGCCTTCCCGGGCCTCGACGGAAACGCAGAAGGCCGTCTCGAAGGGGCTGGTGTTGTCGCGGACCATGAGGGGGATCTGCAGGCGGTCCAGCAGGGGTCCCTCCAGGGCCGCGCAGATCAGGCCCCGGCCGTGGGTGGCCATGAAGGCAATGGCCTCGGGCGTGACATGCTCGGCGGCCAGGGTGAGGTCGCCCTCGTTCTCGCGGTCCTCGTCGTCCACCACCACCACCATCCGGCCCTGGCGGATGGCCTCGATGGCGGCCTCGATGCTTGCGAAGGGAGAGTCTGGACGTTCATGCATAGGACTCCCAGCATCGCTCAGGAGGGCGCCGGGGGGAAGGGCGCACTCCGTGGTAAGGTTGGGCATCTTCCTTCTTCAAGAGAGGAACGGTCTATGTCCCAGGGTGTGATCCAAGGCTCCATGCGTGAAGCCCCCCTGCCTGACATCATCCAGCTCGTGAGCCAGGGGGGAAAATCCGGGTGCTTCCACGTGCGCCAGGAGGCCGCCAAGGCGCGGATCTACCTCCGGGAAGGCCGGATCATCCACGCCGTGACGCCCGCGAACGAAGGCTTCGAGGCGCTCATGGAAGTGGCGCTGTGGCTGGAGGGCGGCTACCGCTTCGAGGAAGCGCCGGTCGAGGTTCCCATCACCATCAACAAGCCCAATGCCTCCATCCTGATGGAGCTGGGCCGACGGATGGACGAGTGGCGGGTCATCAGCCAGAAGGTGCCTTCGGTGGAGCTCTACCCGGCCTCCACCCTGCTGCCCAGTGAGGTGCCCCGGGGCGTGAGTCCCCGCGAGGCCAAGCTGCTGGGTCTGTGCACGGGTTACTACAGCGTGGCGGAGCTGGCGGAACTCACAAAAAAGCCGGTGGTCGCCGTGGCCAAGGATCTCTACGGCCTGGTGTTGGCGGGCCATGTGGCGCTCAAGGGCCTGCGCTCGGGGCGTCCCCCGAAGCTTGAGGTCGCCGAAAAACACCTCCGGGAGCTGGTGCCTGTTTCGGAGCTGCTCGCCAAGGCTGGGGATGCGTCCGCTGCGCCGGAGGCTCAGCGGGAGACCGCCACTCTGCCGCCCCAGCCACAGCCGCTCACGGAGGCCCCGGAATCCGCTCCGGAAACCGGCGTCGTCCCACCGCCGTCGGGATCCACCTCCACGGTGCCGGAGGATCCTCAGCGCCTGGTCAAGCTCATGAACTTCACCCAGCGCATCGCCCAGGCTTCCCGGCAGGTGCTGCCCGAACAGCACCACGACCTCGTGAACAGCCTGCAGGCGAGAGCCACCCAGCAGATCATCTCCGGCGAGGGACCCGACGCGGTCAAGGGCCTGGCCCTTGCCATCAGCCGCGCCGCAGTGGAAGCGGGCTGTGACGGGAACCTCGTGCGCTCCCTCAACACCCAGCTGAAGGCACTCTTCACCACCCGATAGGTCGCTGCCCATGAAACTGCGTTCCCTGCTTGGCCTCGCGGCCTCCATCCTGATCCTGCTCACGGGCTGCAAGGAGCCCGACGGTGCCTCTGGTGGCACGTCGGGGGCGGCGCTCTACGCCTACGACAGCACCACCTCGGCCGTCTTCGTCTGGACGGACATCAGCGCCCTCTACAGCAGCACCACCACCACGGTGGCCCCGACCAAGCAGATCACGTCCTCCGTCTTCAGCAGCAAGATCACCACCCTGGCCTGGGGCGGCCTCTGCCTCGACAGCCTGCACGGCTACCTCTACCTGGTCTCCGAAACGGGGAGCATCGTCCGGGTCAGCAACCTCCGCTCCCAGAGCGGCACCGTGGCCAGCAACGAGGTGGTCTCCTTCAGCCTGTCGGATACGGGACGCCTCACCAGCTCCACCTTCGGGCAGGTGGCCCTGGATGCCCAGAGTGACTGCCTCTACATCACCGAGAACGGCAGCAGCAGCACCCAGATCTGGGTCGTGAACAATGCCAGCAGCCAGGTCCAGAGCGCGAGCGTCACCCTCCAGGCGCTCCACACGGCGGGCGACACCGGGGGCACCGGCGTCGCGGCAGCCTCGGGCTCGGTCTATGCCTTCCTGCTCAACGGCGACCAGGTAGGCAACGCCACCAATACCTACACCGGGCCCCGCCTCCGCAAGGGTGCCGCCTCGGCCTTCACGGACGCGAGCACCCTCATCGGCAGCAACACACTCATCGAAAAATACGGATCCCTGGCCCTGGACACGGGGAACGGCTACCTGTTTGTAGCCCGGCACAACACCGACGCCGGGACCCTATGGGCCACCTTCGCCCCCATCCAGGTGTTCACCACGGGGCAGTTCGGCTTCGGCTTCAACCAGGGGCCCACGGCGAAGCTCGGCAGCGCCACGGCCCAGGCGGACCTCCGGGTCCTCGCTCACGCCGGCACAAAGGATTGGCTGGCCGGCCTAAGCGGCCAGGGCACCACAGCCTACGGCAAGATCCACCTCTGGAAGTCACCCATGGGCGGCACGGCCGCCAAGGTTGTCTCCGTATCTCCCACGACCGCCGTGTTCCGGGGCCTCGCCATCGACGGAAACGCTTCGTGACACTCTTCCGCCTGCTGGGGCTGCTGCTCCAGGATGTCCTCCGCGACCTCTACCGGCATCGCGGGCAGTACTTCCTGGCGGTGCTCACGCTCGGCTCGGGCTTGCTGCTGGCGGGTGGCGGCCTGCTCGCGGTGGAAAGCCTCGACCGCTTCGTCAACCGCCTGGAGGGCATGGCCAAGGTGGTGGCCTACGCTGGTGAAGGGAAGTCCCTCGATGAGGCCGAGCGGCGCCTGAAGCGCGATCCCCGGTTCCGCGAGGTGCACCGGGTCAGCGAGGGGGAGAACCGCAAGCGCTTCATGGCCGCCACCCGGGAGGCGGGCCTGCTGCTGGAGAGCGCTGGCCAGGACGCCCTGCCCGAGAGCCTCGAACTGACCCTGCGCCCGGACCTGGCCACGGGCGGGCGGGCGGTGGAAGTGGGCGCCAGCCTCCGGGGGCTGCCCGGGGTGGGCGATGTGCTGGTGGACCAGGAGCGCATGGAGAGCCTCCATCGCATGGCCCGCATGCTGCGTTCGGCCCTGGCCACCCTCGGCGTGATCCTCCTGCTCGCGGCGGGCTTCGCCACCGGCAACGTGATCCGCATGAGCCTCCTGGCCCGCGAGGAGGAGATCACGATCATGCGGCTGGTGGGGGCTTCCGAGGCCTTCATCCTCACGCCGCTGCTGCTGGAGGGGGCCTTTCTGGGCCTGAGCGGCAGCCTGCTGGCGCTGCTGGGACTGTTCAGCTGCTGGCTCCCGGTCTCTCGCGGGGTGGGTGGCATCTCTCCCATGCTGGTCGAGCTGGCCCGGCTGGGTTTCTTCAGCCTGGGCAGCATGCTCCTGCTGGCCGGCGTCGGCGCCGCCACCGGCGCCCTCGGCGCCCTCTGGGCCTTCTGGTCCACCCGCAAGGCCCAGCGCGAAGAACAGGCGCTGATGGAGGGCGTGGGGTAGGCCATTCAGTCCTGCTGCGCCTGTCCCAGGGGTAAAGAGATAAAGAAAACAACTCTCGCAGAGAAAGGACGAGAGGGCGGAGGGTCGCGGAGGGGGGGGCTGCAGATCCGCTCTCACAGCTGTTCCTTCTGCTATCCCCTTCATCCCCTGCATCCCTGTTCCTTCTGTCCAGTTCTTGAAAACGGGGATCAAGGGGATAGGCCGCTCGGGCTCCAGCGATGCGGGCTTTAGCATCGGCATGCAGCCCAGCCAACGGGTCAGTGAGGCACTTCTCTGTGCCCTCTGCGTCCTCTGCGGTTAAATTGCATTCCCCGAAATCCCGGAAGAACCTGATTTCAGCCCTTCCAGCGCCGCGCATCAGCCTCGGAGAGGCCCAGCTGATCCAGCACTCGGGTGGCGAAGGTGTCGCAGAGGTCGTCGATGGTCTTGGGGCCGCTGTAGTAGCCGGGCATGAGGGGCATGACGATGGCGCCAGCATCGTGGACCCGCAGCATGTTCTCCAGGTGGATGCGGTTCAGGGGCGTCTCCCGCAGGCAGAGCACCAGGGGGCGGCGCTCCTTGAGGCACACGTCTGCGGCGCGGCTCACCAGGGTCTCGCTGGTGCCCGCGGCGATACGGCCCAGGGCCCCGGCGCTGCAGGGGAGGAGCACCATGCCGTCCTGCCGGAACGAGCCCGAGGCGATATCGGCACCCAGGTCCCGCTCGTCCCGCAGCTCCACCTTGGGCAGGGCGGCGAGGTCCTTGGGCGTCAGGCCCGTCTCATCGTGGAGGCAGCGCTTGCCCGTGGGTGACAGCAGGAGCGCGATGCGCGCTACCTCGGGACTCGCCGAGAGGCGCTTCAGCACGGCCACGCCGAAGGCCGAGCCCGAGGCTCCGGTGATGGCGAGGGTGGTGCTCAGGCCCATGGGTTCCTCTACTCCGGGGTGGGACGGTAGGCGCCGAAGAAGATGGCGTTGAAGAACAGGCGCCGAGTGAAGGGCGCCTGTGCCCGGAAGACCGGATCGCCGGCCACCAGGATGACCGTGCCCTGGCCGGAGTGCTCGCGCAGGGCGTAGGCGCTCTGCTGCAGGCGCGCCTCCAGGGCCTTGGGAACCAGGCCCGAGACCTTGAGGTCCTCCTTGGCGTAGTGCAGCGGGTTCTCGCCGCCGACGCTCAGTTCGAGGATGGGATCGTTGACGTCCAGCACGGCGGCGCCCTGGCCGGCGTGGAGCCCCCAGGCGAGGGGGTGGCTGCCGTCCACCCGCGCCTTCAGATAGGCGCCGGGGATGCTCTCAGCCAGGGCGCGGTCTTCCCGCTTGTCCCAGGGCTGCACCAGCTCTGCAGGATCAGTCTTGGGGGTCTCGCGCTTGGGGTCCTTCTCCTTCAGGTGGGCCTCCTCGGCCTCCTTGCCCAGCAGGTGGAAGCCCGTGGCAGTGAGGCCCGCCCGGGAGGCGTAGGCAGCCCCGCCCTGGAAGGCCAGCAGGGTGCCGCCCTCCTGGAGCCAGGCCTTCAGCTTGGCCGCGCCGCCCTCGCCGAGGCTGCGCTGCCAGCCCTTGCCCTGGGCCCCGTCGTCCACCACGACCACGTGGGTGAAGCGGGTCAGGGAGGTGCTGCCCAGGCGGTCTGCGCGCAGCTGGACAAAGGGTAGGTCCGCCTCGATGAGGGTATGCGCCACGGCGCCGAAGGCCGCGGGGTTGGCGGGCCGGTCCATGAGCACGGCGATGCGCGGCGCCTTCAGCAGCAGCGTGCGGTTCGAGCCCAGGTCCGGGCCCGAGGCCATCATGGCCGTGTCTGTGGCCAGCACCGGGTGACCGTTCCGGCGGGACAGTTCCTGCAGCCGCACCCGCAGGTTGGCGGCATTGGTGCGGAGGGGCAGGATGATGGTGCCGGCGCCCAGGGTCTGACCCCGCAGCAGCGCGGGTTCCGCCAGGGCCGTGGCCTTGAAGCCCTCCTGCAGCAGGGTGCCGAGGGTCCGCTCGACGCCGTCGCGGCCCGCGGGGAGCAGGTAGCCCCAGGCGGTCTCGGGCAGGTCCGCGGTCACCGGCGGGGCAGCGCTGGCCGCGGCGACCTTGGGCTTCGTCTTGGCGCGCCAGGCGGGCACGTGGAAGGCCAGGGGCAGGCTCCAGGCTGAGAGGTCGTAGGTGGGCTTGGGGCCCATGTGGGCCTCACCCTCCAGCAGGGCCTGAGCGAGGCCGCCGCTGGGCTGGTCCAGGGCCACCAAGTAGCTGCCCGCGGGCAGGGTGGTAGCGCGGGCCAGGCCGATGGACTCGAGGCCTTCGGCGGGAAGCTCCGTGGCTGTGCGCTGGACCTCGAGGCCGTTGCGCTCCAGGAGGGCCACCAGGGCGCGGGTGCGGCCCGGGTCTTCGCCCTCGGCCAACAAAAAGGCTCCGGCCCGGTCACCCAGGGCGACGCGCTCGCGCCGGGTGCGCTGGAAGTCCCAGAGCAGGGCCTGACGCTCGGCGGCGGCGGTGGCCACCGTGGCCAGGCTGGCAGCGGTGTGGCGCTGCAGGCGGTCCTCCAGGGTGGCGGTCTCGCCATCCAGGCGCTTGTAGGCCAGGCCGGACTGCCCCGCCGCTTCGAAGGTCATGCCCACGGCCCCGTGGAAGGTGGGCCAGCTGTCGCCGTAGCCGGGATAGAACAGGTCGAACACATCCCGGCGGAAATAGGCCCAGCCCCGGGCGTCGAAGGCCTTGGCCAGGCCCGTGCCGAAAGCGGCCTGCCAGTGGTTGGACGCGGCCCCGGGCAGCGCCTCGTGGATGGGCTGCATGGTGGGCGGGAAGTAGTAGGTGGTCTCGGGCCACATCTCGTGGACATCCGCCACCACCT
>CAIRAS010000065.1 GCA_903876615.1 uncultured Holophagaceae bacterium | reverse complement strand
CCTACGAGAGCTTCATGGCCGTGGTGTTCCCCCACGACCAGCTCAAGATCATGGACTACAACCGCGTGGTGAAGGACCTGAACGGCCTGAGCCAGGAGGCCTTCCTGGCCAAGGTGGCCGAGAAGTTCGACGTGGCCGTGTCAGCCCACCGCGCGCCCCAGGCCCCCACCACCTTCGGCATGTATCTGGGCGGCACCTGGTATGAGCTCAAGGCCAAGCCCGGCAGCTTCCCCGCCAGCGACCCCGTGCGCGGCCTCGACGTGAGCATCCTGCAGGACAACCTGCTGGCGCCCCTCCTGGGCATCGATGACCCCCGCACCAACACCCGTATCGACTTCATCGGTGGCATCCGGGGCATGGACGAGCTGGAGCGCCGCGTGAAGGAGGGCTTCGCCGTGGCCTTCGCCATCTATCCCACCTCGCTCACCCAGCTCATGTCCGTGGCCGATGCCGGCGAGGTCATGCCGCCCAAGTCCACCTGGTTCGAACCCAAGCTGCGCTCCGGCCTGCTGGTCCGCATGTACGAAGGTTGAAGTGACCACTCACTCAGGAGAACCGCAATGCTGATCCTCATCGCAGACGCTTTCGACGCCAGCCTGCCCAAGCGGCTGGCCTCCTTTGGCGAGGTCACCGACGATATGACCCGCCTGGCCGAGGCCACGGTCATGCTCGTCCGCTCCAAGACCAAGGTCACCCCGGAGACGCTGGCCCAGGCGCCGGCCCTGAAGCTGGTCATCCGCGGCGGCGTGGGCATGGACAACGTGGACAAGAAGGCCTGTGCCGAGCGCGGCGTGAAGGCCGTCAATACCCCCCGCGCCAGCAGCGTGGCCGTGGCCGAGATGGCCATGGCCTTCCTGGTGGCCATCCCGGCCCGCCTCATCGAGGCCCATGTCTCCATGAAGGAGGGCAAGTTCCTCAAGAGCGAGCTAAAGCGCACGGAGCTGTTCAAGAAGACCCTGGGCCTCGTGGGCGCCGGTGCCATCGCCAGCGAAGTGGCCAAGCGGGCCCAGGCCTTCGGCATGAAGGTCATCGCCTACGATCCCTTCCTGAAGGAGCATCCCATCGCCGAGCTGGTGAGCCTCGCGGACCTCGCGGCCCAGGCCGACCTGATCAGCATGCACACGCCCCTCACCGACGAGACCCGCGGCATGATCAACGCCGCCCTCCTCGAGCAGATGAAGCCCGGCGTGATCATCGTGAACACCGGCCGGGGGAAGTGCGTCAACGAGGCCGACCTGGCCGCCGCCCTCCAGAGCGGCAAAGTGCGGGCCTACGGCACCGACGTGTGGCCCAGCGATCCGCCCCCGGCGGACTGCCCCCTGCTGAGCGCCCCCAACGTCTTCATGGCCCCCCACATCGGCGCCAGTTCCAAAGAGAACCTCGGCCGCATCGGCGACGAAGTGGTGCTGATCCTCAACGACTTTAAGGCCTAACTACAACCACTCTCGCGGAGGGGCGCTGAGGAAACAGAGGCTGCAGAGGAACAACAAGACTCCTTTCTCTGCCATCTCTGCCATCTCGTCTTTTCTCTGCGAGAGTTT
>CAIRAS010000064.1 GCA_903876615.1 uncultured Holophagaceae bacterium | reverse complement strand
TCTTCACGCCCATGGCGATCAGGCCGCCGATGGTGATGTTGGTGGAGGAGCTCACACCGACCGTGGTCTGGGCCAAGGCGGGTAGGGCTGTGAGGGCCGTGGCAGCTGCGACGACAGCAAAACGAATTTTCATGGCCTGTCCTTTAAGGTGATGGCGATGGTCCTTGGACCTGCCGCCATCGGGTTGGGGGGGAGAGGGGTGGGGGTGGTGAAGTTTGCGGGAATGTTACACCCGTTCAAATGAGCCTGCGAGAACCGATTCATTCAAAACCTGAAAAAGGGGTTATTTGGCGATGCCCCGGGGGTAGCAGAGGCCGCCGGTGATCTCGATTGTTGTAGCATTCAACGCTTCGTTCTCGACGCAATAGCTGATGAGCGAGGCGATCTCCTCCGGGGCCACCAGGCGGCCCAGGTGCACGTCCTCGAGGATGGCCTTCAGGGCGTCCTGGTTCATGCCGGTCAGCATGGGGGTGGCCGTGTAGCCCGGGGCGATGGCCACGCAGCGGATGTTGCGGATGCCCCGCATCAGGAACTCGCCGACGATGATCTTGGGCATGAGGGCATCAGCAACCTTGGCCGAGGAGTAGTTGATTTGACCAACCTGGCCGACCTTGTTGACGGAAGATATCGGCACGAGCAGGCCCGGCCAGCCGCCATTGACCATGGCCTCGGCGGCGTCCCGCATGGTGAGGAAGGTGCCCGTGAGGTTGGTGTCGATCACCGCCTGCCACTTGTCGAGGCCGAGCTTCTTGGAGACCTTGCCGGTCTCCTTGTCCAGGCTCAGCATCGTCCCGTCCCGGATGATGCCCGCGCAGGACACGGCGATGTTGAGCTGACCGAAGGCCTCGAGGGTGCCCTTGATGTAGCGGGCGGTGTCGGCCTCGCTGGTGACATTGGCCTGGATGCCCACGGCCTCGCCGCCCATGGCCTTGATGTCCTTGACCACCCGGTCGATGTTCTTCTGCACCATATCGACGACGGCGACCTTGGCGCCAGCCTTGGCCAGGTGCTTCACGACGGCCTCGCCGATGCCATTTCCGCCACCCGTTACCAGGGCCACGCTGCCTTTGATTTCCATGGGGACTCCTCTGCTTGATTCAGATTCTTGGTTTATGCAACAGTCCGGGGCACAGCGATCAGAGCGTCTTGGGGCTGGAGACGCTGTCCTTGTCCCAGTAGATGAAGTTGGGGTGCGTGACATCCGGGCCGACGATCTTGAGGTCGCCGATCCGGTTGGGGTGGGTGACATCGGGGCCCACGGACTTGATGCCGACCGGGAAGATGGTCTTGACCAGGGCCAGGGCCCGGACGGCCGCATCGGCCTCGGACAGGCCCGGGAACAGTCCCGCGGCCGCGAGGGCGCTGGCACCGCTGGGCAGCTTGTAGGAGATGTCCCAGCGGTCGCCGCTGGGCTCTACGGAGAACTGCATGTCGTTGTACAGAAGGCTTGGCATGGGCGTCCTTTCCTCGGCAGCGCCGCGACTAGAGCTTTCTCAGGACCGTGACGCAGTTGGTGACCGCGGAGCCGCCGACGTTGAAGGCCACGCCGATGTCAGACTTCTTGGCCTTGACGCCGATGGCTTCCCG
>CAIRAS010000063.1 GCA_903876615.1 uncultured Holophagaceae bacterium | reverse complement strand
TTCGCGGCCCCCCGCTTCCGGAACGTCATCAAGCCCGCCGTCGAGATCATGGCCGCCCTGCCCTCCGTGGTCCTGGGCTTCCTGGCGGGACTCGTGATGGCCCCCCTCCTGGAGCGCAGCGCCGTGGAGGTGCTCGTCTATCCCTTCTGCGTGCTGCTGGCGGTCCTGCTCGCCGCCCCCTTCTGGACCCGTCTCTCCCAGCCCTTCCGGAATCGCTTCGGAACCGGCCAGGAGGCCCTCTGGATCGCCCCGGTGCTGCTCCTGGCCGTCGGCCTCGCGGTGCTGGTCGGCCCCTGGGTGGAGCACGGCCTCATGGGCGGCAGCTACCGGACCTGGCTGCAGTCGGCGCTGGGGGTCACCTACGACCAGCGGAACAGCCTGGTGGTGGGCTTCGCCATGGGCTTCGCGGTCATCCCCATCATCTTCACCATCAGCGAGGATGCGCTCTCGAGCGTGCCACGCTCTCTCACCTCGGCCAGCCTCGCCTGCGGCGCCAGCCCCTGGCAGACCGCCTGGCGGGTGGTGCTGCCCACCGCCAGCCCTGGAATCTTCTCGGCCACCATGGTGGGCCTGGGCCGGGCCATCGGCGAGACCATGATCGTGCTCATGGCCACGGGCAACACGCCGGTCATGGACTGGGGTCCCTTCAACGGCATGCGCACCCTCAGCGCCAACATCGCCGTGGAGATTCCCGAAGCGCCCCTGCACGGGACCCTCTACCGGGTGCTGTTCCTGGCGGCCTTCCTCCTGTTCCTGTTCACCTTCGTCCTCAACACCGTCGCCGAGCTGGTCCGCCAGCACCTGCGCCGCCGCTATGAGTCCATCTGATGAGTCGCCTGGCTGAACACCTCCGTCGGGGCAGCGGCTTCGTCTGGTTCTCCGGGGCCACCCTGGCCTTCTCCCTGGCCATGATCATCAGCCTCGTGGGCTACATCGCCGCCCGCGGCCTAGGCTTCTTCTGGCCCGGTCCTCTGCTGCAGGTGCAGACCTCGGAGGGCGTGGTGCTTGGCGAGATCACGGACCGCGAGCCCGCCCGGGGGGAAGAATCCGCGAAGGTGCAGTTCCGGGTGGGCAACCGCGACATCTATGGGCAGGACTTCCGGTGGGTGCCCGCCGCCGGCATGAGCACTCCGACCCAGCCCCGGGAAGCGGTGCTGCTGGAGCGCTCGGAATACGGCCCCTTCATCGGCAGAGTGGCCTCCATCAGCCACCTGGGCACTCTGGTCGCCGAAGGAGATCGGGCCCTGGCCGAAGCCAAGGCCCGCCTGTCGGAGAGTCACCGCCTCCTGGACCAGATCCACGGCATCGAAGTGGGCAAGGTGGGCGAGCTCAATCGCCGCCTCGAAAAGCTCCGGGTGACCCGAAAGGGCCTCGAGCTGAAAGGAGATGTGCATCGCCTGGCCCTTCTCGACGAAGAGGTCGTCGGCCTTCAGACCTCCTACGAGGCCCTTCAGACCTCGCTGGAACAAACCCGGACGGACGCCAAAGCCTGGGTGCTGGGCCTGGAGACGGTCGATGGGCAGAAGAAGGAGTGGCCGCTGGCCTCGGTGGTCCGCATCGTGCCCGCCAACGACCTCAGCACCCCTGGACGCCTGGGGGTCTACCTGGCCCGGCTGTGGGAGTTCATCGCGGGCGACCCGCGGGAATCCAACACCGAAGGCGGCATCTTCCCGGCCATCTTTGGCACCGTGATGATGGTGATGGTCATGTCCGTCATGGTGGTGCCCCTGGGGGTCGTCACGGCCCTCTACCTGCGGGAATACGCCCGCCAGGGCTGGCTGGTCCGGGCTGTGCGGGTGGCTGTGAACAACTTGGCGGGAGTCCCCTCCATCGTCTTCGGCGTGTTCGGCCTGGGCTTCTTTGTCTACACCCTCGGCGGCAGCATCGACCGGATGTTCTTCGCGGAGAGCCTGCCGACACCGACCTACGGCACCGGCGGGATTCTCTGGGCCTCCCTGACCCTCGCCCTGCTCACGGTCCCGGTGGTGGTCGTGGCCACGGAGGAAGCTCTGGGCTCCGTCGCCCGCTCCCAGCGAGAGGCCAGCCTGGCCATGGGGGCCACCAAGTGGCAGACCCTGTGGCATGTGGTCCTCCCCGCCGCCACGCCAGGCATCCTCACGGGCCTGATCCTGGCCGTCGCCCGCGGTGCCGGCGAGGTGGCCCCGCTCATGCTCACGGGCGTGGTGAAGCTGGCCCCCTCCATGCCCCTGGATGGCACCTTCCCCTTCTTCCACCTGGACCGCAAGTTCATGCACCTCGGATTCCACATCTATGATGTCGGCTTCCAGAGCCCCAACTCCGAGGCGGCGAAGCCCATGGTCTTCATGGCCAGCCTCCTGCTCCTCGCCGTGGTCGTGATCCTCAACATCTTCGCGCTGAACCTCCGCCGGAAACTGCGGGCCCGCCTGGGAGGGAGTACTTTCTGATGTCATCCACTGGAGTCCTCGATATGGAAATTGAAGATCCACGCCCCGTGGCTGAACCGGTGCAGGCGCCTTCGGCGTATGTCCCTCTCGCCGTTCGGCCAGGGCCTCCTCGCAAGGCGGACCTGCCGCTCACGGATCCCTCCGTGCTCTCGGCGCCCACCATGCTCGAGGTGGAAGGGCTCAACCTGTTCTACGGCCAGAAGCAGGCCCTGATGGACATCAACCTCAAGGTGGCCAAGAACTCGGTCATGGCCTTCATCGGCCCCTCGGGCTGCGGCAAGAGCACCCTGCTCCGCTGTCTGAACCGCATGAACGATCTCATCGACGACGTGCGGGTGGAGGGTCGGGTGCTCCTGGGCGGGACCGATCTCTACGCCCCCGGCACCGATGTGATCTCCCTCCGGAAGCGGGCGGGCATGGTCTTCCAGAAGTCGAATCCCTTCCCCAAGTCCATCTTCGAGAACGTGGCCTATGGCCTGCGCATCCAGGGCGAGAAGGACGCCCACGTTCTGGGCGATGCCGTGGAGCGGAGCCTCAAAGGTGCGGGCCTCTGGGACGAGGTCAAGGACCGCCTCAAAGATTCGGCCCAAGGCCTCTCAGGCGGTCAGCAGCAGCGGCTGTGCATCGCCCGCGCCCTCGCGGTGCGGCCCGAGGTCATCCTCATGGACGAGCCCTGCTCGGCCCTGGATCCCATCGCCACGGCCCGGATCGAGGAACTGATCCTGGAGCTCAAGCAGGAGTTCACCATCGTTATCGTCACCCACAACATGCAGCAGGCGGCCCGGGTGAGCGATCACACGGCCTTCTTCTGGATGGGTAAGCTCATCGAGATCGGTTTCACCGAGAAGCTCTTCACCACACCGGAGCAGCGGATGACTGAGGATTACCTCACGGGAAGGTTCGGCTGATGCGACATTTCGATCAGGAACTGAAAGAGCTTCGGGATGGCATCCTCACCATGGCCGGCATCGCCGAGGAGATGATCGACCTGACCAGCCAGGCCCTGGCCGAGCGGTCCGCGGCCAAGGTGGAGCAGGTCCAGGGCATGGACCGCACCCTGGACGAGTGGGAGCTGCGCCTGGATCGCCTGTGTGTGGACCTGCTGGCCCTCCGCTCCCCGGCAGCCCGAGACCTCCGTCTCATCGCCTCCAGCCTCAAGATCGTGCCCGAGCTGGAGCGCATCGGCGATCACTGCTGCAACATCGCCCGCCGTGCCACCTATGTCCATCCGACCATCCTGCCCGCAGGCCTCCTGGAGCGGCTCGCCCAGGAGACCCGCGCCATGGTTCGCTGGGCCGTGGATTCTTTCATTGGCAGCGACGCGGGCCTGGCCCGTTCCGTCATCCAGGCCGACGATTCCGTGGACGAGCTGTATGGCTCCATCTACCGGAAGCTGCTACAGCTGATGCTCGCCGATCCCCTCTGCATCGAGCGGGCCAGCCACCTGATCCTGGTGATCAAGAACTGGGAGCGCATCGCGGACGAGGCCACGAACATTGCCGAGGAGGTCCTCTTCATCCTCGAAGGCCGCAACGCCAAGCACACCTACCTCCAGAATTCCTCCGCTCCGCTAGACTCGGAGTAGAAGGCACCCATGCCCCGCATCCTCCTGCTCGAAGACGACACTGAGATCCGCCTGGGGCTGGAACAGCACCTGCGGCGCGAGGGCTTCAGTCCCTTGCCCGTGGGCACCGGGCGGGATGCCCTGTTGGCCCTGAATGCTTCGGGACCCAAGCTCGACGCGGCCCTGCTGGACCTCAGTCTCCCGGACATGGACGGCCTCGATGTGCTGCGCGCCATCCGCAGCCACCCCACTTTGAAGGCCCTGCCCGTGCTGCTGGTGACCGCCCGCAGCGAGGAGATCGACCGCATCCTGGGCCTCGAGCTGGGCGCCGACGACTACATCGCCAAGCCCTTCTCGGCCCGGGAGCTGGCAGCCCGGCTCCGAGCCATCCTGCGCCGCAGCTCGCCCGCCGAGGTCAGCGAGAAGGCCGCCACCCTGAGCTATGGCCCCATCACGGTGGACCTGGACATGCATGTGGCCCGGGTCGATGGCGCCCTGGTGGAACTCACGCGCCGCGAATTTGAGCTGCTGGCCTACTTCCTGGTCAATCCCAAGCGGGTGCTGAGCCGGGAGAAGCTCCTGCAACAGGTCTGGGGCCTGGAATACCTCGGCGAGAGCCGCACCATCGACGCCCACGTCCGCCGCGTCCGCGCCAAGCTCGGCGAGGCCGCCGCCGCCCACATCGAGACCGTCGTCGGCGTCGGCTACCGCCTGGGCGGGCCCGCGGACTAACAAAGGGCCGTTCCCCTCCCAGTCCTCCGCTCAACTCGCAATCGGCGTTGCCGATTGCGAGAAGGTCACCTACACGGTTGGAACCTCGCCGCCCGGCGGCAGCATGACGCGGAAGGTGGCGCCTTCGCCGGGGCGACTCTCCACGGTGACCTCGCCGCCCATGAGGCGGCAGAGGTGTTTGACGATGGCCAGGCCCAGGCCGGTACCGGGCTTGGCCTTGGCGGCCTGGGCCCGGTAGAAGCGCTCGAAGATTCGCGCCTGTTCTGCCTCGGGGATGCCCGGACCCTCGTCCCGCACCTCCCAGGTCTGGCCCTGCTCCGTCAAGGTCGCGGTGAGCATGACCTGGCCGCCAGGCGGGGTGAACTTCATGGCGTTGGAGACCAGGTTCTCGATGACCTGGTGCAGGCGCAGAGGATCGGCCAGGAACCGCATTCCCTCTGGCGCGGTAAGGCTTCCCGCCAGGGTCACGCCGGTCCCCCCATGCTGCGTCCGAAGCTCCTGCAGGATCGTCTCGAAGAAGGCGGCGGGGTCCAGGCTCACGGGGGCCAAATGAAGGGCACCGCTCTCGATTCGGCTGAGCTCCGAGAGGTCGCCCAGGAGCAGCGCCAGCCGATCCACAGAGCGCAGGATGGATTCGGCATTGCCCCGGGCGACTTCAGGCAATTCCTCCTCCTGCAGATTCTCGGCGGCGATGCGGATGGCGGTCACGGGCGTCTTCAGCTCGTGGCTCACATTGGAGATGAACTTCTGCCGAGTGGTCTCTAGGGCCTCCTGGCTGGTGATGTCGTCCAGGGTGAGCAGGACCCCGCTTACGGCGCCCAGGGGCGCGAAGGGAATGGCCCGCACCCGGAGGCTCCGGGCGGCCCGCGTGAGCCGCCATTCACAGCTGGTTCCCTGATAGGCCCGCTTCACGGCCGCCCGGCCATCGGCATCCTGAAAAACCTCGGCCACGGGCATGCCCTTGGCCAGCGGTGCGCTCAGTCCCAGGTGCCGCTGGGCGGCGGGGTTGAACTGCTCCAGGTCGCCGGTGGTCCCGAACAGGAGGACGCCCTCCTCCAGCCGAGCCATGATGCCCGGCAACAGCCGGTCCTCCCAGGCCGCCCGCTCCCGCAGGTCAAGGTTTTCCCGCTCCAGCTCCGTCCAGGCCCGCGGCAGCTCCTCAATGGTCCGAGGTCGGGTTCCACCCAGCAGCTGGCCCAAGGGTTCCGCCAGAAAGCTCACCTGCCACCGGGCCATGAGCAACAGGACCCCGATCACAGTGGCCAGCAGACCCACGGTCCACCAGGAGAAGGCCCCCTTGTGAAAGCTCATGCCCAGGCCGACGCCCAGGAACAGCATGGACGCCAAGCAGATCAGCGCTCGGCCCAGAAACAGGGGAGGTCCCGAGCTGTCTCCTCGCTGCAGATGCTGCTGCTCCATGCTTTAGACCTTACACCTTCCAGGCCCACCCGCCCAGCACCCTGGGGAGAATTTACGCTCCAGTTACCTCCCCGGACCCGGTACAGTTGAAGGCTGATTCGGAGTTCCCATGTCCCTGAACGCCCTGATGCGCTGGCTCAAGCCCCGCGAGATGATCTTCTTCGATCTGCTGGAGGAGGCCACGG
>CAIRAS010000062.1 GCA_903876615.1 uncultured Holophagaceae bacterium | reverse complement strand
GAAGAAGGCTGTCTTCACCTTCTGCTCGGCCACTTCCTCCGTGTGCTCCGCCGTCATGTCGAAGAGGCGGGCCATGCGGGCCATGGCCTCGTCCAGTCCCGGCGCCGCGATGCCCAGGTGGTTGATGCGCAGCAGTTTCATTGGGGGCTCCGATAACGTCCACCCAGTTTCCCTTGAAAAGCACCGCAACCCAGCAGAAAACCAGGGGTCACCTGGAACTTGGGACAGACGAGAAAAGCCAGGAAGGATGAGCGCGGAGAAAGGACGGAGGAGCGGAGGAGAGCAGAGAGAGGCCTGCTGGCGCTGCATGGGCTCATGGGGAGCAACAAGTCTTTAGGTTTCTATCCCCTTCATCCCCTTCATCCCTGTCATAAGCCTTTTTTTGAACAGGGATGAAGGGGATCTCAGGCTGCCTCTGTCTAGGGCCGCTGGCCGGGGCCAGGCAAGCGAAGCTCCGCGCTCCTCTGCTTACATCAGATCAGTCCTGCCGGTGCCCTCAGTGCTGACACGCCTGGGCCATGCCCAGAGTCACAGTGCCGTCGGCCACCTGGACCTTGCCCTTGCTGCCCAGGAAAGCGATGACGCCATCGAAGTCGAAGCTGTCGCCGCCGCAGTTGCAGTAGACCGCGGCGGGGCCGTGGGCCGCGACAGAGGCGGCACGCAGGGCCTCCAGCGAGCAGGAGCCGCCCTTGTCCACCAGGAGACCCAACAGATCGTGGCCAAAAAGGGGTTCAGACATGGGGTTCTCCGGTTCAGGAGTCGCGGCTCCTTAATTTATTCTAGCCGACCGGCCGCCGAAGGCAATCAGGACCTCAGGGTGATTCCGTTTCAGCTCCTCAGCGAGAGGGCCACTTCCCGGAGCAGGGGTTCGGGACTGAGGTTCCGGGCCAGATGGCGCAGGGCCTCCAGGATGGCCTCCTGGGGGGCCTTCAGGTCCAGCGGGGCCGCGGCCAGGGGCGCCAGGGTCTCCCGCCAGGGGGCCAGGGCCGGCGCCTCACCGGTGCGCAGGCGGGCCAGGTCTGCCAGGACCCGCAGGAGCAGCTCCAGGGGCTGCCGCAGCTGCTCCCCCTGGGCCAGGGCTGCTTCTTTCTCCGGGAGCAGGGGGTCGGCCACATCCCCGAAGGACGCGCCGCCCAGCAGCGCGAGCCAGGCCCCCAGCTGGGCCTCGGCCCGGCGGAAGGCCGCCTCATCCAGGAGCCGGAGGCTGCCTTCACCCAGGGCGGACCAGCGGTCCTGGTCGGCCTCCTGCCAGCCCAGGCGCTGGGCCACGGCCCAGGCCTCCCGGGGGGCGAGCGGGGCGAAGGGGATGCGCTCACAGCGGCTGCGAATGGTCTGCAGCAGCGCCTCGGGACGGTGGGTGATCAGGATGAAGTGGGTGCCCGCGGGAGGCTCCTCGAGGGTCTTGAGCAGGATGTTGCCGCTGGACTCATTGAGCCGGTGGGCCTCTTCGACCAGGATCCAGCGGTGGCAGCCCATGGGCGGGGCCAGGGAGGCCCACTCGATGACGCCGCGGCTGAACCGGGACTGGTTGGTGGAATCGAGACCCTCGCGGATCTGGTCAATGCGAATGACACCGGCCTTGCCCTCAGGGGTGATGCGCAGGAGGTTTGGCAGCTCGAAGGGCAGGTCCTCCCCGGCAAACATCCGGCAGCCCTCGCACTGGCCGCAGGCGTTGCGCCGGAAGCAGAGCTCGCGCTGGGCCAGCTCCAGGGCGACCCGCCGCTTGCCGATGCCTTCGGGCCCGGTGAAGACCAGGGAGCCCTGGAGCCGGCCCGCCTGCAGCCGCTCCAGCAGCCGCTGGCGGATCGCCTGGTGGCCGGAGATGTCGGCGGAGTACCCAGGGCCCACCACTAATCCACCCCGAAGCCGGCGTTGCGCAGCAGGGGCGCCACCCGGCCCCAGATGGCGGCCTCGACGTCGTCCACCGCGTCCCGGGCAGGAATCAGGGCCACCCGGTTGGGGTTGCTCTGGGCAATGGCCAGGAAGCGCTTGCGCACCCGGCGGTGGAACTCCAACTCGGCCTTGTCGAAGCGCGTCTCCGAGAACTCGGGACCCATGGAGAGGTTTCGCACCTCGACGCGCTGCAGGGACAGCTCGGGATCCACATCCAGCAGGATGGTCAGATGGGGCCGCAGGCCCTTGAGCACCAGCTCGCTGAGGCGGTCCAGGGCGGTTTCAGGCACGCCACTGGCGCCCTGGTAGGCCCGGGTGGAGTCCTCGAAGCGATCGACCAGCACGATCATGCCCTCGGCGAGGGCCGGCCGGATCACCCGCTCCAGGTGCTGGGCCCGGTCAGCGTAGAAGAGCAGCAGCTCGGCATCCGGGCACCAGGTATCGCCGCTGGCATGGGGCTCCAGGAGCAGCCGCCGCAGCTCCCGCCCCAGGGCGGTGCCGCCGGGTTCCTTGGAGACCAGCAGGGGCAGGCCGATCTGGCGCAGACGCTCGGAGAGACGGAATAGCTGGGTGGACTTGCCCGACCCCTCCACGCCCTCGATGGTGATGAACACGCCCAGCACGAAACCTCCGTGCTGCCAGGATACCCGGCCCTGGCGACAGGGCCCCAGGGGGGGTGCTATGCTGCTCCGAACTCCAGGAGTCCACGGTGGCCGAAGCGATTCATTGCCCGAGCTGCTCCACCCGCTACCGCCTCCGGCCTGAACGGCTGAGGCCAACCCTGCGGCGCGCCCGCTGCTTCTCCTGCGGGAGCACCTTCCCCGTGGGTGACATCGTCCAGCGGGTGCTGGGCCTGCCCACCCAGGGCGCCACCGCCGGGTTCGAGGTCGAGGCCCTTGAGGCCCTGCGGCGGGCCACCCTCCCACCCCTGGACCTGGAAGCGCCGGCCCTCACCCTGGAGGACCTGCCCGGCAGCGTCACGGCGGTCCTTGACCAGACCCCTCCAGAGACCTCCGCCCTCCTGCCCGAAGCCGAGGAGGCCCTGCCGTCCGCCGAGCCGATCCTGGAGGCAGCCGCCCCAGCGGAACTCCCGCCCCTCGAGCTGCCGGCCACCACGACCTCGGGCTACACCTCCGCCCGCGATGCCATCGACAAGCTCTTTGGTGATGCCCCCGCCGAGCCGGCTGGCCTGAGAATCAGCCGCCACCCTGGCGACATGGACATGGAGGCGACCCTGTCGGCCCTGGACTCGACGCTGGCCCCCCCGGAGTCCCGGGTCCAACCGGAGCCCGACCTGCCCCCGGTGCCCGTATCCAGCCCGGAGGACAGCGCCACGGCAGCGGGCTACGCCGCCCCCGACCTGAGCAGCGCCTCCAGCTCGACGGTTCGGATCTCCCAGGCAGACCTCCTGGCCGCCATCGCCTCCGTGCCTGCCTCTGCCATGGAAGAGCCCACGGTGGCTTTCGAGGCGAAGGACCTGCTGCCGCCCCCCGAGGAACGCACCGAGGTGATCCCGGCCCCCCGCAGCTTCGCTCCCCTCCCCGACGGCCCCGACACGGGCGCGGAGCTCCTCCGGCTAAAGATCGGTGAAGACATCTATGGCGGGCTCACCATGCCCCAGCTCATCGCCTGGGTGGATGAGGGACGCATCCTGGAGAACCACATGGTGGCCCGCCAGCACAGCGAGAACTGGCTAGAGGCCTGCAAGGTGCCGGGGTTGCGCCCGGTCTTTGATCGGCTCCGCCGCGAGCGGACCGGCGGCACACCCATCCTTCCCCCGGCCGAGGAACCGGCCCCCAAGAAGGGCCTCTTCAGCGGTCTGTTCGGAAGGAACTGAGATGCAGATGGTCCTCTTCGCCGCTGTCCTGGCACTCGCCCAGGTTCCCTCCGGCGCACCCGTCCTGGCCCCGGCGGCCCCGCTGGCGGCCGTCCCGCTCTCCTTCCACTCCGAAAGCCTTGGCTTCGTCTGGGACCGTACCATTCCGCTGGCCATCAACCTGGATGGCCTGAAGGTGACCAGCATCTTCTTCAACAAGCGCAAGGTCGAGAAGGGCTTCTTCAGCTTTTTGAAAGATGCCGAGTTCGGCACCCGGGCCCAGGTGGAGGTCACCAACACCAGCAAGTCTCCCCGGATTCCGGGCTTCGCCGTGGCGATCCTGGACAAGGATGGCCGCCTGATTGGCGTGGCCTCCGGTGGCACCAAGCTCGGCACCATCAAGCCTGGTGAGACGGAGACCTTCGACCTCAACTTCAGCCAGGTGAAGGAACGCCTCGCCTCCGGGGACCAGTTCCTGCTCGCCATTGAGCTGCGGAACTAGTTCGCTTCCTGATCCTGATAGTGGGCCAGGATCTCCGCAGGGGTTGCGGTGGCCGTGCCGATCTTGGCGACCACGACTCCGGCGGCGGCATTGGCCAGCATGGCAGCCTCGCGCCAGTCGGCCCCAGCGGCCACCGCGGCACTGAAGGCAGCGATGACCGTGTCTCCGGCGCCACTGACGTCGAAGACTTCCCGGGCCTCGGTGGGAATCATCCAGGGCGCGACGTGGTCGGCCTCCGAGGAGAAGAGCGCCATGCCGCGCTCACTGCGTGTCACCAGCAGGCCGCCCAGGCCCAGGTCCTGCATGAGCTCCCGACCAGCCACGGTGACTTCCATGTCCGACCGCGCCGGACGAGAGGTCAGCTCCGAAGCCTCCTTGGTGTTCGGCGTCATGATTGTGGCGCCCCGGTAGAGGTACTTGTGGGCGGGCTTGGGATCGACGATCCAGGGCAGGTTCCGCTCGGCACAGAGGGCGCGCACTTCCTCCATGATCGGCTCGCTGATGGCGCCCTTCGCGTAGTCCGACACGATCAAGGCCGAGGCCTCGGCCAGGGCCCGGCGCAGACGGTCCTTCAGGCCCAGGAGCACGACGGGATCCAGGGGGCCCGCGTCCTCCCGGTCAATGCGCAGCATCTGCTGCTGCTGGCCGATGACGCGGGTCTTGATGATCGTCGGACGCGAGGTGTCCAGCACCAGGCCCGAGATGGAGATGTCGAGCCCCCCGAGGAGACCCAGCACGCCCTCCCCCGCCCGGTCCTTCTGCAGGGTGCCCACCAGCATGGGCTCCGCGCCCAGGGCCTTGAGGTTGGCGGCCACATTGGCCGCGCCGCCGAGCACCGAACGCTCCCGCACCACCCGCACGATGGGCACCGGCGCCTCCGGCGAGATGCGGCTCACCTCACCAAAGAGATACTCGTCCAGCATCACATCACCCAGCACGGCCACCTTCCGGCCCTGCATGCGCTGGAGCACCGACTCGGCCTGGGCGCGATCGAGCCGCATCAGTCCACCCGCCGGGCGTGGTCCACCAGCATGACGGGGATGCCGTCCTCGATGGGATAGCAGAGCTTGCAGGCCTGGCAGTGCAGACCCTCGGCCCGTTCCACGAGCTCACCGTGGCAGGCAGGGCAGCAGAGGATCTCGAGCAGGCGTGGTTCGAGCGGCATGGGGTTAGCTTAGCGGAATTCTAACGGGGGTCACCCCGAGCTCCGCGGGCAAGCTGAAAAGGGTGGAGATTGTTCCCAGGAAGACCAGCTAGATAAAAGTCCCCTCTGCGAGGGTCTCGCGGATCTGGCGGCTGAGCTCGTCCAGCAGGGCGTAGCGCTTGGCGTAGAGGGAGCGCTTGTTGGGCTTGATCTCCTCCGGCGTGCGGCGGGGGGTCGTCAGCGGCAGCCGGAACCAGCCGTCCTCCAGGGGCACGCCGCCGATCTCGGTCCAGAGGGCATCGAAGTCGAACCGGAAGTCCCGCTTGGGCACCAGGGGGTTGTTGATCCGGGCCCGGTAGACCTGGATGGCGTTGCCCACACCCTGCATTTCCAATGCTCCCAGGGCCCGGGCCACTTCCTGGACCACCAGGACCATGAGGTTCTTGGGGCGGAGGCCGTGCATGGCTTTGGTGGCCAGCTTGATGGCCGCCTCATCCCCGCCCTTTCGGCCCTGCAGCCCGCCGATGCGGAGGGTCAGTCCCGCGCCCAGCTCCAGGGAGAAGGCCAGTCCCGTGATGGCCCCTGGCACACCCTCCAGCTCCAGGAAGACCGAGATCTCGCCCTCTTTGCGGAACTGGGCATCACTGCCCATCCGGAGCAGGCCCTTCTGGCCGCGGTCCAGAGCGAAGCTGGCCAACACCAGGCCCCCGGGCTGCCGCATGGCCTCGGCCAGAAACCCGCCATGGCCAAGCAGGCACAGGTAGGTCTCCTGGATGACCTTGGTCCGGCGCTCCAGACCCCAGTTGACGGCCATATAACGCGTCAGGGCCCGGAAGATGAGCCGGGGGTTGGCATGGGTGAAGGCCTCCACGGCCGCATCCTCGTGAAAAGTGAACCAGGCCAGGGCCGCCTCCGGCCGCAGCGCGGCGGCCGTGGCCCAGCGCAAGTGCCGCTTGAAGAGGCGCATGCTGTTCGGGTTGAGGCGATAGACGTGCCGGCTCCAGCTCCAGGCCTTGTGCGCGGCTGTCCAGTAGACCCGAACCAAGGGGGCTCCATCGGTGAGGACGTAGTGTAGCCCACAACGCAGGCACACTTGGTCCCCGGGGCTGGCACTCCCCAGCTAGCCCGAGGACCAGCAGGCCCGCTGGGACCCGCATTCGGAACCAGGACTCAACCCGGCTCCAGTATCATCGGTCCAAGGAGTGTGGGTCCCCTGCGCCGCGGTGTGCCCGGCTCGTTGTTTGTCTTGCCCGGAGGCGTGGTTGAAGCTGAGATCGCTGTTCCTGCCGCTGGGTGTCCTGATCCTGTCTGGCTGCAGCGGCGGGGTCATGAGCGACACCAGCAACATCGAGATCCGGGCCCTGAACATGGCCCTGGCCAACAAGGCCCAGGAGCTGAAGCTCACCTACCTCGACACCTATTCCATCCTGCTCGCCAACACCGGCAAGCCCCTGGTCTTCTTCTACCAGCCCGACGGAGAGCATCTTTCGGAGCTGGGCTACCTGCGCTGGGCCGACGCCAGCCTCATCCCCTACATCACGTTCAACAAGGTCACCTGCGCCGGCATGGTCGGGGACTCCATCACGCGGCGCGTCAGCGCGGTTCAGATGCGGAACCCCATCCGGGACGCCACCTGGGATGACCTCCTGGCCATCAAGGCCTACAACATGGGCGTCGACGGGGAGACCTCTGGCGATGTCCTCCGTCGGCTGGACCAGCTCGTCCAGCCGGATATCGACTGCTACTTCCTGATGATCGGCAACAATGACCTGCACGCCGCGGTGCCCATCTCCCGGGTCGTCGCCAACGTCGAGACCATCGCTCGCTATCTGAAGACTCAAAGCGGCAAACCGGTCGTGATCCAGGCCGTGATGCCCCTCAACCGCTAGTCCCAACCTCCAGGAACACCCGCCCATGCCCTTCACCCGACCCCTGCTCTTCTCTCTCGGCCTGGCCTGTTACGGCCTTGCCTCGGCGGCAGAGCCCATGGTGCCGAGCCTGCACCTGGGGATCGCTGACGCCCAGGGCGACTTCCGCAATGAGATGGGAACGAAGCATGCCACGCAGGGGGCACTGTCGCTGACGATCCCGCTGACGGGGGCTCTCGCCATCCGCCCGATGGTGGCCTTCCAGGCCTTCACCACCCTCGACAACCAGTACGCCTACAAGTCGACCCGCTACTCTGACCTGGGCTCGGAGGACACCCGCTGGAGCGCCTGGTCCATGGGTGCAGACTGCCTCTACCGTCCCAATGGCCCCCAGGGTCGCCTCTACTTCCTGGCTGGGGCCTACCTGAAGGCTTGGCGGCAGCGCAGCTTTGGGACGTACACCACCAGCGACCGGGTGAACGCCACCCGCACCTACACCGTGAATGACACCAGCACCAAGGACGAGCCCGCCATTGCCCTGGGTCTGGGTTTCACCTTCCACCGCCGTGTCAGCCTGGAGAGCCGCTATGTGTTCGGGAGCTACCGGGGCCTGAGCTACAACACCATGGAAGTGGCCATCGTCCTGAGCTACTGAGCAATGGGCCAGGGGGCCGCCGCAGCGGTCCCCCGGCCCGGGTCTCGGGTGGTCCAGTCTCTACTTGAGCGACTTTGCCGCCAGTTCCAGGACGTCCGTGGTGGCAACGCCCTCATGGCCGGTCTCGCCGGCGGCGTTGTTCAGCATGACGTTGCAGAAGGGGCAGGCCACGGCAACGGTGCTGGTCTTCGTCTCCAGGGCCTGCTCGAAGCGCTCGTGATTGACGCGCTTGCCAAGGTGCTCTTCCAACCAGAAGCGCCCGCCGCCCGCGCCGCAGCACATGGTGGCCTCGCCGTGCTTCTCCATCTCCGTGAGTTTCACGCCAGGGATGGCGTCCAGGATGGCGCGGGGTGCCGCCACCTGGCCGTTGTAGCGGCTAAGGTAGCAGGGGTCGTGGTAGGTGAGGTCCACAGCCACCGTCTGCTCGAGCTTGATCCGGCCCTCGGCCAGAAGCTGCGCCACCAGCTCCGTGCCGTGCACCACCTCGAAGCTGCCGCCGAAGTCCGGGTATTCGTTCTTCAGCGTGTTCAGGCAGTGCGGGCAGTTGGTGATGATCTTCTTGACGTTGTAGCCCTTGAGCAGCTCGACGTTGGTCTCCGTGGCCGTCTGGAAGAGGTACTCGTTGCCCAGGCGCCGGGCGGACTCACAGGTGCAGCTCTCCTCGGTGCCCAGGATGGCGAAGGAGATGTTGGCGGCCTTGAGCAGCTTCACCAGGGACTGGGAGACCTTCTGGCCCGCGGCATCGTAGCTGCCAGCGCAGCCCACCCAGAACAGGTATTCGGCGTCGGGGTTCTCGGCCATGGTGGGCACTTCCAGGCCCTCGGCCCACTTGCCGCGGTCAGCCTGGGCGAGGTTCCAGGGGTTGCCCTGGCGCTCCATGCCCTTGAAGGCCAGCTGGGCCTCAGCGGGGAAGTCGCTCTCCTCGAGGGTCAGGTAGCGGCGCATGCCCACGAGCTTGTCCACGAAGCTGATCTGCAGCGGGCAGGCCCACTCGCAATAGCCGCAGCTGGTGCAGGCCCAGATGGTGTCCCGGCTAATCCAGCCCTCGAGCTGCGCCTTGCTCCAGGGGGGCGCCTCGTCATCGCGCTGCCAGTGGGCGCCCTCGGGCACGGGGCCGCCGATGAGCAGGCGGTCCTCAGGCACGCTCTGATCCTGGCCCATCTGGGCGAGGGGCGTGGCCTTCAGGTAGTCGCGCAGGTCATTGCCGAAGTCCTTGGGCCGGAGCGGCTTGCCAGTGAGGGTCGTGGGGCAGTTCTCCAGGCAGCGGCCGCACTCCACGCAGGTGTAGAAGTCGAGCATCTGCTTCCAGGTGAAGTCCTGGATCTTGTTGATGCCGAAGTGCTCGGCCTCCATGTCCATGGGCTTCAGGTTCTTGTTCGGCTCCAGCTCGCGGAAGTAGATGTTGAAGAGCGACGTGAACACGTGGAAGTGCTTGGAGTAGGGCAGGAAGTTGGCGAAGAAGTAGAGCAGGCCCAGGTGCAGCCACCACATGCTCTTGTAGGTCACCAGCAGGGCGGTGCCGCCCAGGGGGCGCAGCAGGTTCGCCACGAAGAGGCTGGCCGGGGCCCACAGCTTCCAGGTGGGGTTGTGCAGCCAGATGTAGGCGCCGTCCGCCAACAGGTCCGTGATCATCAGGCCGCCGATGAGGCTCAGGGTGGCCCAGGCATCCCAGGAGTTCTCCAGACGCCAGGGCTTGGCGGCCAGGCGCCGGAAGGCCGCAAGGCCCAGACCCACCAGCACGAGCACTTCGAAGATGTCCTTGGTGAACTGGTAGCCCAGGCCGAACTGGCCGAGGGCCTCGGTCATGTGCCAACCGAAGAGCCCTTCCAGCACTAGGCCGAGGCTGCGGAGGCCGAGCACACAGAAGCCCCAGAAGATCAGGATGTGGTAGAAGCCCGCGTACTTGTCCCGGACCATGCGCTGCTGGCCCAGGGCCAGCACGAAGACGCCCTTGAGGCGCTCCATGGGCCGGTCCGTACGGTTGTCCGGCAGGCCGGCTTTCATCGTGCCGATCCGCTGCCGGATGGTCCACACGAAGAAGCCGCCCGCGGCCAGGGTCAGGATCCAGAACAGCGCAATTTCCAGGGCCTTCATGGGGTCTCTCCTCGCAAGGACGGGTGGTAGTCAAGGTGGCGGGGGCCGCCTTGATCAATCACCCGGTTGTCAGGTATGGCAGGCTCGATGGCCCAGTGTAGCCTTCACCATGTGAAACTGAAGTCTCAACCTGGAGTAACCCTTGGCCCAAGTTCCCAGCCTGGTGTTCGAGTCCGCCGTCACCCGCCCCCTCTCCGTGGTCTTCCGCTCCGGCGGGCGCTGGGAGGGCCATGACTACCTGGTGGAGGTGGTGGCCGCCCGGGAGGGCCTGGACAGCTTCGACGTGGTGGTCGATTTCCGGGACCTGGAGGCGGCCCTGGATCGCAGCCTCGCCCCTCTGCAGGGACAGCTGCTCTCGGACCTCGGCCTGGACGGCCCCCTGGCCCTGGCCCAGCGGCTCCTGGCCGAGCTCGCGCCCTTCGCACCCGCCCCGGCGCGGCTCAAGGAAGTCGCCCTCACGGACGGCCGGGGCCGGCGGCTGGCGGTCTTCGGCTGAGCCCGGACCAAGTCCCGTGCGCCCCTGGATTCCCCTCGCCGCCGTGGCCCTGGCCCTCGCACCCCTGCTGGTGGTGCGGCCCGTCCGCATCTCCGGGCACAGCATGGAGCCCGCCCTGCGGGACGGGTCCCTGCGCTGGTCCTGGCGGGCCTGGGTAGTGCCGGCCCCGCGGCGGGGCGAGGTCTGGCTCGTGGCGGGACCCCAGGGCTCCTCGGTGAAGCGGGTGCTGGGGCTGCCGGGCGAGCAGGTGCGCTGGGAGGGTGGGGATCTGTGGATCAACGACCACCGCCTGGAGGAACCCTGGGTGGCCCACCCTGAGCGGAGCGGCGGGGGCCGACAAGACTGCCGGGACGGCTACCTGGTCCTGGGCGACAACCGCCCGGCCAGCCAGGACGGCCGGAGCTGGGGCCCCCTCCCCGCCGGGGCCCTGCAGGGCCGGCTGCTGCAGCCCTGACCTTCCGGAAAGCGCAGGGGCTATCCTGATTCCCCCGGAGGCGCCGTTCATGGCCACCAAGCGACAAGGCCAGACCCTCACCCGCGAACGCACCAAGCTGCGGGAGCCGGGGTTGTGGAAGGTCCTGCTCCACAACGACGACTACACCACCCAGGAGTTCGTGGTCTGGCTGCTGACGACGGTCTTCCGCAAGCCCGAGCCCGAAGCCATCACCATCATGCTGGCGGTCCACCGGGCCGGGGTGGGCGTGGCCGGGCGCTACACCCGGGACGTGGCCGAGACCCGCGCCGAGCGCGGCCGGCAGCTGGCCGAGCGCGACGGTTTCCCCCTCCTGCTCACCGTGGAGCCCGACGATGCCTGAGACCCCCCAGATCAGCCAGGACCTGAACCAGGGCTTCCAGCGGGCCTTTGACCTGGCCAAGGCCCGCCGCCACGAGGACGTCAGCCTGGAACACCTGCTGCTGGCCCTGCTGGACGATGTCCACGCGGCCCGGACCCTGCGGAGCTGCGGGGTGAAGCTGAGCGCCCTGCGCGAAGAGCTGGAGGTCGTGCTGGCAAAGTCTTTCGAGCCGGTGCCCGGCGAGGAACCGCTGCAGCCCCACAGCACCCTGGGCTTCGTGCGGGTGGTGGAGCGGACCCTGCTCCAGGCCTTCAGCGCGGGCAAGAAGTCCGTCCAGGGCGGGGAGCTGCTCCCGGCCTTCCTGGAAGAGGAAGCCAGCCCGGCCCGGTTCCTGCTCGAAAAGCACGGTGTGAAGCGCCTGCCGCTGCTCAAGGTCCTGAGCCACGGGCCTGCCTCAAAGGCGCCGGTCTCGAAGACCGAACCGGCGGAGGAAGAGGCGGAAGGCGGCTCGGTGGCGCCGGACCCCCTGGAGGCCTACGCCACGGACCTGGTGGCCCGGGCGGCGGCGGGGCGGCTGGACCCCCTGGTGGGCCGCGACGCCGAGATCACCCGCATGGCCCAGGTGCTCTGCCGGCGGCGCAAGAACAACCCCCTGCTGGTGGGCGAGCCCGGCGTGGGCAAGACCGCCATCGTGGAGGGCCTGGCCCGCCGCATC
This sequence comes from uncultured Holophagaceae bacterium, assembly GCA_903876615.1. The sequence goes on along the minus strand of CAIRAS010000062.1, from coordinate 2,678 downwards.
CATGAGGGCACCGTGCCCGAGCCCCTGCGGGCCGCGCGGATCTTCGCCCTGGACCTGGGCGCGCTGCTGGCCGGCAGCCGCTACCGGGGCGACTTCGAGGAGCGCCTCAAGGCCGTGCTCAAGGCCCTGGGCGACACGCCGGGAGCCATCCTCTTCGTGGACGAGCTGCACACCCTGGTGGGCGCGGGCGCCACCAGCGGGGGCGCCATGGACGCCGCCAACCTGCTGAAGCCGGCCCTGGCCTCGGGGGAGCTCCGCTGCATCGGCGCCACCACCTTCCAGGACCTGAAGGGCTCCCTGGACCGGGATCGGGCCCTGTCCCGGCGCTTCCAGGTGGTGGAGATCAGCGAGCCCAGCGCGGCGGACGCCCTGGGCGTGCTCCAGGGCCTCAAGTCCGCCTACGAGAGCCACCATGGCGTGAAGTATTCCGGGGAGGCTCTGGAGGCCGCCGTGCGCCTGGCCGCCAAGCACCTGCCCGACCGCCGGCTGCCGGACAGCGCCCTGGATGTGGTGGACGAGGCCGGCGCCGCCCAGAAGCTGCTGCCGAAGCAGGCCCGGGCCCGCCGGGTGGGCGCCGCCGAGATCGAGGCCGTGGTGGCCCGCATGGCCCGGGTGCCCGTGGCCTCGGTGAGCGCCGACGACCGGGAGGCCCTGGCAGGTCTCGAGACTGCGCTGCGGGCCCAGATCTTCGGCCAGGACCCGGCCTGCGAGGCCGTGGCCAGCGCCATCAAGCTGGCGCGGTCAGGCCTGCGGGATCCCCTGAAGCCCATGGGCTGCTTCCTGTTCGCGGGACCCACCGGCGTGGGCAAGACGGAGCTGGCCAAGCAGCTCGCGAAGGCCCTGGGCATCGCCTTCCTGCGCTTCGACATGAGTGAGTACCAGGAGAAGCACGCCGTGGCCCGCCTCATCGGCGCCCCGCCAGGTTATGTGGGCTACGAGGAGGGCGGCCTGCTCACGGACGCCGTGCGCAAGCAGCCCCATGCGGTGCTGCTGCTCGACGAGCTGGAGAAGGCCCACCCGGACCTCTTCGGCGTGCTCCTGCAGGTGATGGACCACGCCTCCCTGACGGACAGCCACGGCCGCAGCGCCGACTTCCGCCACACGGTGCTGGTGATGACGACCAACGTGGGGGCCCGGGAGCTGTCAGCCCGGCAGGTGGGCTTCGCCGAGGCCGGGGCCAGGAAGTCCGCCACCGGGACCATCGAGAAGGCCTTCAGCCCCGAGTTCCGCAACCGCCTCGACGCCATCCTCCAGTTCGCCCCCCTGGGCCGGGCCGAGATGGAGCGCGTGGCCGACAAGCACCTTCGGGAGCTGGAGGTCCAGCTGCAGGAGAAGGGCGTGACCCTGACCTGCGCCCCCGCGGCCCGGGCCTGGCTGGCAGAGAAGGGCTACGACCCGGCCTTCGGCGCCCGCCCCATGGCCCGGCTCATCGAGCGCGAGTTGCGCCGGCCCCTGGCCGAGGCCCTCCTCTTCGGCCCCCTAGCCAAAGGCGGCAAGGCCAAGGTGGGCCTCAAGGACGGCCGGCTGTGCCTGTCTTTCGGCTGACGGACCGCCTGGTCTTCCCGGACCCGGAGCTGGCCGAGGACGGCCTCCTGGCCATCGGCGGCGACCTCAGCGTGCCGCGGCTCCTGCAGGCCTATCGCAGCGGCATCTTCCCCTGGTTCGGCGAGGAGGACCCCCTGCTCTGGTGGTCCCCGCCGGAGCGGGCCCTGCTGCGCCCCGGCCACCTGCACCTCTCCGCCCGCAGCCGCCGGAGCCTGCGGCACCAGCCCTTCGAGACCCGCTTCGACACGGCCTTCGAGGCGGTGATCGGGCACTGCGCCCGGGTGCCCCGCCCCGGCCAGGACGGCACCTGGATCACCCAGGGGATGCGCGACGCCTATCTGGCCCTGCACCGTGCGGGCCACGCCCACAGCGTCGAAGCCTGGCGGGAGGGGCAGCTGCGGGGCGGGCTCTACGGGGTGTCCCTGGGTGGGGCTTTCTTCGGCGAGAGCATGTTCAGCCTGGAGCCCGAAGCCAGCCGCGCGGCCCTGGCGGCCCTGGATGCGCGGCTGGCCGGATGGGGTTTCACCCTGCTCGATGGGCAGCTGCCCCACGAGGGTCTGCGGGGCTACGGTTTCCGCGTGGTGCCCCGGCGCCTCTTCCTGGTGGAGCTCCAGGAAGCGCTCCAGGCGGAGGAACACGTTGGCTACTGGTGAAAAGATAGCCTTTCGCTTAGCCAGTCCAGGGCTATTATTCCCTTAAGGCCAAAGGACTCTCATGTTGACGATCTCTGAATCGCGAGTCTCACCAAGGCACACCATCGCGCTCGTGATGGCCGGAGGCCGTGGCAAGCGCCTGATGGACCTGACCGACCACTACGCCAAGCCCGGTCTCGACTTCGGCGGCAAGTACCGCATCATCGACTTCACCCTCTCCAACTGCGTGAACTCGGGCTTCCGCAAGATCATGGTGCTCACGCAGTACAACTCGCACCGCCTGCTCGAGCACCTGCAGTTCGGGTGGACCTTCCTGCCCGGCAAGCTCAACGAGTACGTGCACGTGCTGCCGGCCCAGCAGAGCTTCGACAAGGACGCCTGGTACAGCGGCACGGCGGACGCGGTCTACCAGAACCTCGACAGCATCCAGGCGGCGGATCCCAAGACCGTGCTCATCCTCGCGGGCGACCACATCTACCG
>CAIRAS010000061.1 GCA_903876615.1 uncultured Holophagaceae bacterium | reverse complement strand
AGATCGCGCATGACGCCCCCGAGGATGCTGTGAAGCAGATCGAAGCGATCTTCGCTGAGGCGCCAAGTTGGGCGGTTGGTTTGCCCCTGGCCGCCGAAGGCTGGCGCGGCCCGAGGTATCGGAAATGACGGCCTTCTACAACGAGATCGACCCCTACGCCGCAGCGTGGCTGCGCAACCTGATCGCCGCCGGGCACATCGCCCATGGGGTGGTGGACGAACGCAGCATCGAAGACATCGTTCCGGAGGAACTCCTTGGATACACACAGTGCCACTTCTTTGCCGGGATCGGTGTCTGGTCCTACGCCCTGCGCTGCGCTGGTTGGCCCGATGACCGCCCAGTTTGGACCGGTTCCTGCCCCTGCCAGCCTTTCAGCGCGGCAGGCAAAGGCGCTGGGGTTGCTGATCTCAGGCACCTCTGGCCGGCCTTCCATCATCTCATCGGGCAGTGCCACCCTCCAGTCGTGTTTGGAGAGCAGGTTGCAAGCAAGGACGGGCTCAATTGGCTCGATCTTGTTCAAGCTGACCTGGAAGTATCGGGCTACTCCGTTGGGGCGACAGATCTGTGCGCTGCGGGCGTCGGGGCTCCGCACATCCGACAGCGGCTGTACTTCGTGGCGCAGTCCGACGAAAGGCAACGGGGATCGGGGCGGAGCGGATCCGGCCTCGCGGGCGGGGCACAACTTGAACCTGCAGGACGAAGTGCTTTTAGCCTCCTGGCCCACCACCACCACCAGGGACTGGCATGGGGCCAACGCCCCGGGGAACGAACTGGGATACAACGCCCGGCCGTTGAACGAGGTGGCGAGGCTGGCGACATGGCCGACGCCCAGGTCTTCGGACGGACCGAACCCGCCGATGGGAGAGGGGCGCACCGACTCGCTTCCTGCGATGGCGAAGACGGCAGGGTGGCCCACGGCTCGGGGACCACATGGATCAGGCCCCTCGTGCGGGGTAACCAGGGGGAACACGGTGGAGTCTCTAGTTGGAACCCTTGCGACTGGATCCCCTGCCGGGACGGCAAGTGGCGGCCAGTTGAACCCGGCACATTCCCGTTGGCTCATGGGGCTCCCAACCGAGTGGGACGCCTGCGCGCCTACGGCAACGCGATCGTCGCGCCGTGCGCCGAAGCCTTCATCCGATCCGCTTGCGAAGCTTTTGAGCTGAAGGACATCCTCTCATGACGATCCTCAATCAAGCTCTGGCCCTGGCGTCCCGTGGCTTCCACGTCTTCCCGCTCAAGAGCAACGGCAAGCTCCCGGCGCACAAAGGCTGGCAGGATTCTGCCACCCGCGACCCCAAGCAGATCACCAAGTGGTTCTCCAACCAGAAGTTCAACGTGGGTATTTCCACCAGCAAGTTCGGCGAGGACCAGGCCCTGTGCGTGGTCGACGTCGATGACAAGGGGGTCAAACATGGAAGCGAAACCCTGCTCGGACTCGAACTCGACGGCATCGAGTTTCCGGTTACCTGTGAGCACTCCACTCCGTCTGGGGGCCGCCATCTCATTTACGTGTGCGATGCACCGCTGCGCCAAGGCACGGACGTCCTTGGAAGCGGCCTTGATATCCGATCACGCGGCGGGCTCATCGTCGGCCCCGGATCCGAGATCGATGGCAAAGCCTACACCCAGATCAATGGCCACTCCCAGCTTGCCCCAGCCCCAGCTTGGCTTGTCACCCGCCTGGGCGTGGACGTTGGTGCTCGTCGCAGCGACAGCGCTCCTGTTGGCGGGGTCGATCCTGAACGTGCTGCTGAGCGCGCCGTAAGCTACCTGCGCTCCGCGGCGCCGGCGCTGGAAGGCCAGGGTGGCGACACCCACACCTACAAGATCTTCCAGGCGCTGAAGGACATGGGCTGCACGCTGGACCAGGCTGT
>CAIRAS010000060.1 GCA_903876615.1 uncultured Holophagaceae bacterium | reverse complement strand
GCCATGACCTACCCCGTGGCGGTCATCACCATCGCCATCTCCGTGGTGGTCATCATCATGGTCAAGGTAATCCCCGTGTTCTCGGCCATGTATGACGGCATGGGCGCCAAGCTGCCCTTCCCCACCCTGGTCTGCATGGCCCTCTCGAATGCGCTCATCAACTACAGCTGGCTGATCATCATCGCCATTGTTCTTGTGGTCGTGGGCTTGCGTCAATACTACCGGACGCCGCCCGGCCACCTGCAGATTGATGCCTTCCTGCTCAAGCTGCCCATCCTTGGCGATGTGCTCCGCAAGGTGGCCGTGGCCCGGTTCTGCCGCACCCTGGGCACCCTGATCAGCTCCGGCGTGCCCATCCTCGAGGGCATGGACATCACGGCCCGCACCGCCGGCAACATGGTGGTGCAGAACGCCATCCTCAAGTCCAAGGACGCCGTGGAGCAGGGCCGCAACATCAGCGGCCCCCTGGCTGAGACCAAGGTCTTCCCGCCCATGGTGGTGCAGATGGTGGGCGTGGGCGAGGCCACCGGCGCCCTGGACGCCATGCTCGCCAAGGTGGCCGACTTCTACGAGGACGAGGTGGACAACGCCGTGGCCAACCTCACCAGCCTCATGGAACCGGTCATGATCGCCATGCTGGGCGGCATCATCGGCTTCATCGTGGTGGCCATGTATCTGCCGATCTTCAACCTGGCCAACGTGTTCGGCAAGGACTAGCCGCACGTTCCTTGCTACTGAATGCCGTGGAGGTTCCCATGTTCCAGCGCCACCGGTCCCGAGGCTTCTCCCTGGTCGAACTCCTGCTGGTCTTGGCCGTCATCGGCATCCTCAGCGGCATTGCCATTCCCAGCTTCCTGGGGCAGCGGCGCCGGGCCCGGGTGATTGGGGATGCGATCTCCAACGCGAAGGTGGTCCAGATGGCCCTGGAGAGCCGCAAGGCCGAGAACGGCATCTACGGCACGGCGGACACCTACGCCTGGACCTTGGGCGCGGCGGACGCCAAGGCCACGGCCCTGCTTCCATCCCTCAGCACCCTCGGCGGCAGCAAGATGAACTACACGCTGGTCATCGATGCCACTGGCGTGACCTACACGCTTACGGCCTTCGACCCTAGTATCAGCGCCACCACCGTGGCTTATCAGACCAACCAGTCGGGGACGGAACTGGCCCGGTTGAAATGAACTTCAGCTTGGCTTGATCTGTATAGCGGTGTGGCAGAAAGGCCACGTGAGGGGCAGTTAAGTTCGGTGTCTTCCAGCATCCAGCCACCCCAAGCCCAGCAAGACCATCCCTGCGCCAATGCTGAAGCTGGCCAGCAGCCAGGCTGGCGTCGGTGGCGGGGGCGGGAAGATCGCTTCGATGGGTGCATTCTGATAAACCTTGATTTTCTTGCCACTGGGTAGACGCAGCTGACCGAACTCTTCTTTAAAAGTGCTGACGGCCATGTGGGCTTCCTGTTGGGCGGGGCCCTCATGGATCAGCGGCTCCGTGGCGGCGTAGGGTAGCACCCAGGGGATGAGGTCACGCTTCCAGGGCTGGGGCAGTTCCTGACCCGTCAGGGAGATGGTCAACAGAAGGCCCACTAGGCCCAGGACCACGGGGACGGCCAGACTGTTGATACGATCAGACACCCAGAGGTAGAGTGCCAGCACCGGCAGGCTGCTCAGCCACAGACTCCCCAGGATTTTCGCCAGCCAGAGAGCCTGGAAAGGCTGGGCCAGGACAGGGTTCACCCAGCCCAGGGCCACCCTTTCAGCGAAGAGGAGAGCCCCGATGAGGCCCAGCAGGGCCGCCATCATCAACAGGACTAGGACGGCCTTGGCAAGGAAGAACCCCCGCCGGGACAGCGGCATGGCGTGGAGGTGTCGCCAGGTCTTGAAGCGGTGCTCCGGCCGGAAGACCAGGGCCGGGAGCAGGGCCAGCATCAGGGGATGGAAGAACCCACCCCACAAGGCCACCACAACCTTGGGCTGGAGGGAGGCGTATTTGGCGTGAAGATCCGGTGTGAGCTGGCGGACTGTGAGAAGGGGCCGCTCGATGATCAGGAACTCCACCAGCAGGAAGAGCAGGGGGAGCAGCCAGACGGCCCTTAGCGCGGCGGAGCGCCTCAGCTTCATCGATTCGGCGTGCAGCTGTCGGAAGAAGGAACCCACGGCGGTCACCTCAGGCCTGGGATTGCCGGTGGCGGGAGAAATCAAGCGTGCCCAGCAGCACCAGGACCGCTGCCAGCAGCAGACCGAGGGAAGCCTTGGACCAGGGCAGGACCCGCCAGCGCTCGAAGACGATGCCCATGTGGGCGGCCAGTCCCCAGGGCAGCAGGTGGATCAGGAGGCTGGCCCCGACCAGGCGCGCAGCGAGCCAGCTGCCGCCCAGGGCGGCGGCAAGGCTGATCCAGAAGCCGGGCAGCCGCAGGGACAGCCAGGTCTGGAAGGCCACCACCGGCAGCAGGGCCAGGACGGAATACCCCGTGAACCGAGCCAGGAGTTTCCAGGGCAGAGGACCCATCAGCAGCTCTGGCTTGAGCTGAAGAAGGAAGCCGATCAGGGGCAGGGTCAGGCCGAAGAGGATCAGGGAGGACAGGACCAAGGTGCCATGCCCCAGGACTTTCACCAGGTAATGGGTGCGCCGGGGGATGGGCAGCGTCAGCAGGCGGTTCCAGGCCCGGGCTTCCCGCTCCTGTTCCCAGGAGATCTCGCAGGTCAGGGCTGCCACAACGGGCATGACCACCAGGTTCCAGGTGACGAAGTTCAGCTCCAGCCAGAACTGGAAGCCCGGCCGAAAGGGACGGATCCGGCTCTCTGAGAACCAGAACAGGAGGCCCAGGAAACCCAATTGGCATAGTGGCGCCAGGGCCGCCACCACCAGCACCCAGCTCTTGTGCCACTTGACCCGCTCCGCCGCGAAGCAGGCCCGCAGGGGGGTGCTCATGCCTCCTCCAGCAGGGCCAGGAAGCGGGCCTCCAGGTTGGCTTTGTGAGGGCTCAGCTCGTAGAGATCGCAGCCTCCCGCCACCAGCGAGGCTGCCACGCGGGGTGCCTGGTCGAGCGCGGCCTGAATCAGCACCCGGCCGTCGCGCTCCTGGCAGGCGAAGCCCGCCTGTGCCAGGACTGCCTGCGCCTGAGCGGGGTCCCCCACGCGCACCACCAGCTCGACCTGCTCCCGGGCGCCCAGCTGCTCCATGGGACCCTGGTATTTCAGCCTGCCTTTGTGAATGACCACCAGATCCTGGGCCACCTGTTCCACCTCGGCCAGCATGTGGCTTGAGAGAAACACCGAAGCCCCGGTCTCCAGAGGGAGACGCCGGATCAGTTCCCGCATGTCCTGAATGCCCGCGGGATCCAGGCCGTTGGTGGGTTCGTCAAGGATCAGTAGCCGGGGCTGCCCCATGAGGGCGAGGGCCACACCCAGTCGCTGGCGCATGCCCAGGGAATACTCCCGCACCGGCCGCCGGGCATCCTGGACGAGCTGCACCAAGCCCAGCACCCGATCCGCTTCGGCCCGGGGCAGGTCCCGCATGAGCCGGGTGATCTCCAGATTCTCCAGCCCCGTGAGGTGGTCATAGAGGGCTGGCGATTCGACCAGGGCCCCAATCTGGGCGAGGGCCGCGGGGGCGCCCGGGGGCAGGCCAAGCACTTCGGCCGAGCCTCCATTGGGTTTCAGCAAGCCCAGCAGCAGGGAAATGGTGGTGGTCTTCCCGGCACCATTGGGGCCCAGAAAGCCCGTGATGGCCTGGGGGCGCACCCGCAGGTCCAAGCCATCCACCACCAGCCTTGGACCGTAGCGGAGGCTCAGTCCTGATGTTTGAATGACCCACTCCATCTCGCCCAACCTCCCTGGCTGCCCCTCGAAGGCCTGCCCTGATGGTATCGCCTCTTACCCCAGAGGGGCTTCCAGGGTTGCGAAGGGAATCCTGACGGGAACAAGCCCCACCCGGGAGGCAGGGGTGAAAACTCGAAGCCGAGACCTGCGCCGGGGGGACTCCGGGGCCCCCCGACCGAGGATCCACAGGCCCTAGTCTAAGCCGATACCTGTGCCGAAAACATTTACGGCGGTGCCGGTAGAGTCCTTGAATGATCCATTCACGTAAGTCACCACTGAAACGTAGCCACTCACGCCGACGCGCCGATTTGTCCGCGACCGGATGACCGCACTTCGGCACCTCCCATGGATGGAGCCCTCGGAAGGTGCGTTCCGGAGGGAAGGGGACTCGTCCCCCGTTCAGCGCGGTGGGAACCTGCAGCGGCCTGTCGGCCATTACACCCGAACGCTTGGGGGCGCCGTGCCCTGCTGGCAGGCAGCAACGAAAAAAAAGGGGAGGCTCGAGGCCCCCCCTTCCAACTGCTTGCTAAGAGCTACTCGAGGCCGGCAACCTTGACATACTTATTCACGGCGGTCGCCGTGCTGTCCTTGAAGGAGCTGTTTACGTAAACTGCCGAGGAGAAAACACCAGGGACACCGGCGGCCACTGGCAGGAATCCGGTCTGGACCTGACCCAAGGTACCAACAATCGCAGCAGCTTTGACGGTGGTGCCAAGGGCATCGGCTTCAGCGCCTAGGGCCGCATAGCCCAAAGCGGTCGTGCCCCAGGGATTTACAGCAGTGAAGAACTGGGGAACCAGCGGGGCCGCAGCCGTGCCCAAGACATTCGTAGTGAACAGAGCAGTGCTTGTGATGGCAGTGCCAGATTCCTTGGCTTTGTCCCAGCCCGACACAGCGTCAGAGATGATGGAGTCGGCATTAGAAATCGACGACTTGTCCCGGGCGCGAGAACGCTGGCCGAGCAGGGCGGGGATGGCGATGGCGCTGATGATGCCGATGATGGCGAGCACGAGCAGCAGCTCGATGAGGGTGAAGCCTTTCTGATTCTTCATGAGGGTCTCCTTTGACCGTGAGTGGGCGTTAGCCGCTGGGGACTACATATCAAGCCCCGTGCCAACTCCCCCAGGCCCGGAAAATGCCTCCAAAACCCAGTCAATCAGTCAACTTAGGTGCGATAAGCATTAATGCTTACGGCGATGGGGTGCACGAAACTGACGCACTGCGGCAGTCGGGTGGCTCCCCTGCGTCAGTGGCAGGGGCTCTAGCCCAGCTTCCCAATCAGCTCCCTTGCCCCCCGGTGCCTCGGATCCAGCTTCAGGGCCTCCTGGGCAGCCCTCCGGGCTTCGTCGTTACGTCCCAGATCCCGCAGGATCTGGCCCTTGCGCCACCAGGCGCCGGGAGCGCCGGCGGAGCCGCCTTCGAGGGGCTCGCGGAGCACCTGGTCCAGGGCGGCCAGGCCTTCGGGCTGGTGGAGGCCGCTGACGGCGGCCACCTTGCCCAGCTGCAGGCGGAGCAGGCTGGGGGCGTCGACCTGGGGGAGGGCATTCTGGAGCACCTGCCAGGCGGTCTCGGGCTGGCCGGCGTGGAGGTAGGCGTCGCTGATGGCAGCCACGGCCCGGGCGCGGGTGCGGGCAGCGGGCAGCAGGCGGGCGGCCTCGGCCCGAAGCCGGGCATTCTTCCCGGCCTCGCCCAGGGCCTTCTTGGCGGGGCGACTGTCCAGGGCGTCCAGCCACTGGGCGACGACCTCGGGGTCACCCGGAGCCAGGGCCAGGGCCCGCTGGAAGGCGGGCTCCGCGTCCCGCCAGCGGCCCTCT
>CAIRAS010000059.1 GCA_903876615.1 uncultured Holophagaceae bacterium | reverse complement strand
TCCTCCAGTCCCTGGCGGGAGACGCCCTGGTGGGCATCCGCGCCGATGGGGCGCTGACGCCGCGCCTGGCCACGCACTGGACCCTGCTGGAAGATGGCAGCCTCAGCTTCACCCTCCGCGCGGACGCCCGGTTCGCGGACGGCCGCGCGGTCAGCGCCGAGGACGTGCTCTGGACCTTCCGCGAGCTCCTGGCGAACCCCCGGGCCAGCGCCACCAAGCGCGCCATCCTCGCCGGCGCGGAGGTCGGAGAGCGGCAGGGCCGCCCCTGGATTCGCTCGCCCAAGCCCCCGGGCCGCCTTCTGCTCGAGCTGGCCCGGGTGCCCATCGCCCAGCGGGGCCAGCCCGGGCAGGGCTCTGGCCCCTTCGCCTTCCACCCGGAACCCGGCGCCTGGGTGTTCACCCGGCGGGACCACTTCCTGCGGCCCCGCATCGACGGCCTCCGCTTCCGCCTGCTGCCCGATCCCGCCGCCGTCCGGACGGCCCTCCGCAAGGGCTGGCTGACCCTCGGCGCGCCCCAGGACACTCCCGAGGCTGAGCCGCCCCCCACCTGCCGCCGCCTGACCCAGCCCCTGCATGCGCAGTTCGTGGTCTGGAGCCGCCTGGGCCCGGGTCCGCTGCGGCTGCTGGAGCGCTGGCGGAGGGACGCCTTCCCCGCCCGGCTGCTGGGCCGGACTGCCCGCCCCAGCCAGGGCCTCTGGCCCGAGACCCTGGGCTTTCCGGCCCGGAGCATCCAGGCGGAGGGCTCAGCCGCGCCGCCGGCCCAGCTGGTGCTGCACCACGCGGCGGGCGACGCGTCCCTGGAGCGCCTGCTCCTCGCGCTGCGGGAGCGGGCCCGGCGGGACGGCTGCGACCTCCAGCTGCGCCCCCTGGAGCAGGGCCTGCTCCAGGAGCGGCTCCAGAAGGGCGAGTTCCAGCTGGCCGGCTCCGTGGTGTTCTTCGAGCCCCAGCCCTGGGCAGTGCTGGAATACCTGGAGCCTTCCGGACCCATGAACTTCACCGGCTGGCGCCACACCGGGCTGGCGGCGGTCACCAGCCGCCTGCACCAGCCCGGCGACGCCGCCTGGGTGGACCTCCAGACCCTCTGGGCCCGGTCGCCCGCGGCCCTGCCCCTGCTGGATTTCCAGAGCCTCCTCTGGGTGGACCGGCGGCTCCAGGTGGAGTCCAGCCCCATGGGCCTCTACCTGCACACGCCGGGGGCCGCAGGCTGGCGCTGGCGATGAGCCGGCTCCTCCAGGGCCTGGGGATCTGGGGCCTCGGGCTGGCCCTGGCGCTGACCCTGCCCGGCTCGGCCTGGAAGCCGGCGGCCCCCCCGCCCTTCCCCTGGTCGGCCCTGGGTCCCGCAGCCCTGGCGGTTGCCAGCCTCGCCGTGCTGGCGCCGCTGCTGGTCTGGCTCGGCGGCCCGACCCTGGCTTCCCGGCGTTCGCTCGCCCTGCTGGAGGCCCCCCCGGACCTGCTCTGGGCCGCGCTGCTGCTGGCCCTGTGGCCCCCGGCCTGGGGGCCGCCAGCCCAGACCGCCTGGCTGCTGGCCTTCCTCGCCGCCGCCCTGCCCGGCGAGGTCCGCTGGCTCGCTCAGGCCCTGCCCGGGGAGCACCCGCTGCCCCTGGCCTGGGGCCTCCGGGCTACCCGGCGCGTGCGGCGGCTCGTGCTGAGACGACTCTGGGTGCGCTGGCTCGCCGCCCGCCTGCCTGTCTGGCTCACGGCCACCCTGGTGCTGGAGCGGATGCTGGGGGTCCCGGGCCTCGGCACGGACTGGCTGACCCGGGTGGCGGGCCGGGACCGCCGCGGTCTGGCGGTCTGGGTATTGTTGCTGGCTGGCCTCTGGCTCCTGACCCGGCCCTGGCAGCGGGAGGCGGCGTGAGCACCGTCTGGCGACTGGCTTTCCTTGCGGCCCTGCTGCTGCCGGACCTGGCGCTGGACCCCTTCCGGGGCGGCCAGCCGGGCAGCCTTCGCCACCTCCTCGGCACCGACGAGCTGGGCCGGGACGCCCTGCTGCGGCTGCTGCTGGCGGCGGCGCGGAGCCTGGGGTTTGCCAGCGCTTGCGCCCTGCTGGCCCTGGCCCTGGGC
>CAIRAS010000058.1 GCA_903876615.1 uncultured Holophagaceae bacterium | reverse complement strand
CGGTTCTGTTTGCCTTCGCCCAGGAGAAGGCCTTCGGGGTCTGGCACGCTTGCCCCATGGTAGAAGGAAAGCCCCACGCCATTTGAAGCTGCAGCGATAGAAACGATACAGTCCGAAGGCCTTTCTGTTGAGCAGTACCCTACGACGAAGAAATTGTAATTGTCGTAGACGATTTCGACCGCGGTAGGCAGAAGGCGACGCAGCTCAGCGCGGCATTCTCGTATGAGCTTGGCAATGCTTGGCTCGAACTTGTCAATGAAGGAGGCCAGTTCGACCTCAACGTAAGCAGGGTCACTGATCTGCTTACCTGCAGCAGAAGGCTTGGGTTTGGTGGGGAGCTTTGGTGTAGCCATTTGTTGACGCCTTGCGAAAGCAGCTAACTGGCCCCGCCTGCGCCGAGGCGATGAGCGAAGTCGAGGAAGCGGGGAGACGAGAAAGAGCGGAAGACAGTGCGGGCGGGGTCCGAGATGGTGTGTTTCTTGTCAAGGGTACGACCGATCTGCTTTTCCATGCGAGCGAAGAATACACCAGCGGCCAGGCCCGCAAGGTCGCAAAGGCTGCGCCGCGGGCGTCACAGCTTTTGCGGCCCGCTGGCGCTTTGCGCGCCTGCCCGCTTCGGTTGTTGCTGCTCGCCACGAAGGAAAAGCAGAGAGGTGAAAGGCTCAAATCTCTATTGAAGAACTGTGCCTGTGCTCAGGGTCGTAGTCCTGGCCGGATAAGAGCACGGCTCGGGACAGGACCAGGATCTTGCGCATGACCGCGCCTAGGGCCGACCTGGGAGCCTTCCCTTCCTTCAGGAGATGCTCGTAGCTGATGTTCAGAGTGTTGGGGCGACGAACGGCAGCCATGGCGGCAAGGTACAGCATCTGCCGCACCCTGGAGTTGCCGTGCTTGGTCATGTGTGGCGCGTCGTGCACCGAGGTCCCGCTGCTATTCCAGGCTGGGGCCACACCCACGAATGCGGCGAGAGCCTTCGGATGCGGGAATTCGCGCAGGTCGCCGAGCTCTCCCATGAGGGTCGCAGCCACGACTGGGCCGACCCCGGGAATCGTTTGAAGCAGTCGGAAGTCCTCTCCCAGGCTGGGATCTCTGGCAATCAACACCTGGATGGCCGATTCCAGTTCATGGATCGCCTCGCGGTGGCTCTCCAGCAAGTGCTCGCGAATGCCCTGCGCCAGCGTGGATTCACTGGCCAGGTCGTTGCGGTTGCCCAGCGCGACGAGAGCTTTCACCAGCGCAGACCGCTCCCGGGTCAAGGCGCGGAGTTGAGTGTAGGCAGGGGACATGGGGTGGAAGGGAACAACCGGCTCGGAGGCTCCGAACTGGGCCAACAGGATGGCATCCTGGCGATCCGTCTTGTTGGTCAAGCCACGCAGCTTGGCGAAATGGTGGACCTTCATGGGCTGGGCGATGGCCACCCGAAGGTCCTTTCTTTCCCCGAGAAGCCAGTGGGCCAATTCCCGCGAATAGCCGCCGGTGGCCTCCATGACGAAGGCAGGGGTGCTGCCTTGCGGCACCAGGTCGGCGGCCCAGAGAAGACAGGCGTGACAGCCTTCCCGCGTCCTCGGGAACTTCTGGTGAGGCGGTTTCTTGCGTCCGTCCGGCCCCAAAGCGACGTCGATCGTGGCTTTGGATACGTCGATGCCGAACCATAAGGTGTTGGTCAGGACCTGCATGGTCCACTCCTTTCTGCCCCCGGCAAGGCCACCGGCGCCCTGAACACCGCACTTGCGAATACAGGCTTGATGCCCATGATGGTCGTCCAGCTTTTTGGACGCCGAAAAGGAGATGGGCGAAATCTCGGACGCGAGCTTCAGGCGCCAGTTGAGCGACAACTCCATCTCCCACGGCCTTCCAAAGGCTTCCCAAAATGACTTATTGGGGGAGCACCTACAACATACAAGTTGAGCGGAGGGTTAGGCAGTCCGCGCTTCAAGGTGCAGTTGTATCCTTATTTGCCAGCATTGCCTTTGCCTGTTGAGCTACTTGGATTGCCCGTTCCGCTGCTTCGGATGCTTCTCTTGCTG
>CAIRAS010000057.1 GCA_903876615.1 uncultured Holophagaceae bacterium | reverse complement strand
CGACCAGGATGTCGAGGTACCAGGGCAGCTCAGCGTATTCCCAGCCCTGGTTCAGGCCGGCGAGCAGGGTCACGACGGCGCCAAGGATGATCACGTTCCACAGGGCTGCGGTGGCGAGACCGAGCTTTTCGCTCCAGAGCTTGACGCCGCAGAGGCGGGGGATCACGTAGTAGGCCAGGCCCATGTCGGCGGCCAGCAGCCAGCCGAACAGCATGCCGTTCACGTGCAGGGGACGCAGGCGGCCGTAGGTGAGCCAGGACATGGTGCCCATGAGGTCGGGCCACACGAACTTGGCGGCGATGATGACTGCGATGATGCCCACGATGAAGAAGTAGGCCACCGAGCTGACCAGGAACCACTTGGCCGTGGCGTCATCGTGGATGATGGCCCCTGCCGGCGCATTCGCCGACTCGGCCTTACTGAATTGCGGCTGCATGCTGGCCTCCCTTGGATTTGGGGTTGATGCTGCGGATGAAGTTGACGAGGTCGCCCACATCGTTGTTCGTGAGCCCGTAGTCGATCCAGGGGGGCATCGCCGTGCCCTGGACGCCGTACTGGATGGACTCGAAGAGGCGCTTGTCGTCGACGCTGTTCACGAAGAACGAGTTCCGGAGGTTCCGGGGCTTGGGCAGGATGTCGAGGGAGTTGGGTCCCTTGCCATCGCCCTTGCGGCCGTGGCAACCGGCGCAACGGTTCACGAAGAGGGCCTCGCCGCGAGTGACGGACTCGGGGCTCATGGCCACGGGGTTCGTCTCGGGAATGGCCTTGGCCTTCAGTTCCCGCCGGGGGTCCTTGGTGAAGGTGGTCTGGATGTAGCCCAGGACCGCCTTGGCCTGTTCCTCGGTGACCAACTTGCCCCAAGCCGGCATGGAGGTGCCGTTGACGCCGTTCCGGATGGAGCCGACCAGCCGGGCCTCGGGCTTGGAGTTCATGAAGCCCGCCTTGGTGAGGTCGCGGGGGTAGGGATCCAGGTGCTCGGCGATGGGGCCTTGGCCGTCGCCCTTCGCGCCATGGCAGCGGAGACAGAGGTTCTTGTAGATGGCCTCGCCGCTGGCCGGAGTCGCCTGGCCCCGGAGGGTCATGAGGTAGGCGGTCATGGCCTTGAACTCATCATCGGTGAACCGGAAGGCCGGCATGATCGAGTCGGACATGGTGGATTTGGGGTTCTTGAAGTGGGCGTAGACCCACTCGCCATCCCTGAGTGCGCCCTCAAAGCTGAGGTCCGGCGCGATACCGCCATCCCGGTCGCCCAGCTTGTGGCAGGCGGTGCAGGCCCGGTCGAGGACCAGTTTCTCGCCCTGCTTGACCATCTCGGACGGGTTGATCTTGACCGGCTTGATGGTGGCCTGGACCAGCTCGGCGCCGCCCGTGAGCTTGACCTTGAAGCGCTGGATCTCGGTCTCGGCGAAGTTGCGGCCTTTGCGGCTCTTGAGGAAGACCACGAGCGCCTTGATGTCCTCTTCCTTCATGTTGAACTTGGGCATGATCGAAGTGGCCAGGATGGACTTCGGGTCCGCGATGCGGCCCCAGAGGTAGTCCAGCTTCCACTTGCGGCCCACATCGGAGAGGTCGGGACCGATGTTGCCGTCGGACAGGCCTTCGATGCGGTGGCAGCCGTAGCAGTTGGAGGAGAAGAAGAGCTGACGGCCGCGGCTGACCAGGGCGGTGCCGGGGAAGTCCACGTCCGTGTGGCACTGGGCGCAGTTGGCCTGCATGTAGTCCTTGCCCTTGAGCTTGGGAGCGTGGTCCTTGCGCCAGTTGTCCTGGGTGGTGAAGCCCAGCAGCGGGTCCGGCCAGTACTCGTCCTTGCCGTGGCTGTACTCGGCGTCGAGGCCCCGGCCCTGTCCGTCATGGCAGACCGTGCAGCCAAACTCGGAGAACTTGTGGCGCCGCTCCCACTTCCCGTTCTTCTGGGTATCGCCCAGGGCCAGGGAGTAGGGGTGGGTCTTCACGGGCTCCGCATGAGAGGAAAAGCGCGGGTCGTCGGAGGCGATGTGGCAGGTGGTGCAGCGGTCGACCCGGGTCTCGCCGAAGTTGCTGACAACGATCTGCTCGATGCGGGGCTTCCGGGCGGCCAGGGCGGCCTTTTCTGCTTCGGTCTTGGCCAGCACCTTCGCCTGGTCGAAGTAAGTGTTCTGGTTCCGCTCCCACGAGTGGCCGAACTGGTTGTAGAAGACGATCCCGTGGACCACGAGGATCAGGAAGGTGCCGATGGCGAGTGCAAATCTCATGTTCGGCTCCTCACCAGGGGGTCACGAAGGCCCAGTTGGCCCCGCGGAAGAAGGTTCCGATGATCACGAAGATGATGTTCGCCACCACGAAGGTGATGAAGATCGTGTTCGCCAGGAGCCGGTCTCGAGAGAACCACTTGCCCACGCCCCCGGGGCCGCGGTCCAGGTAGGGGGCACCCAGCAGCAGCAGGACGAAGATGGTGGGCACGCCGATGCCACCCCAGAAGGCCGAGTAGCTGACCATTTCCTGCAGGCCCAGGAAGTACCAGGGCGCCTTGGCCGGGTTGGGCGGATGCAGGGCGTTGACCGGCTCCTCCAGGGGGGCGTTGAAGAGCAGGGACACCACGAGGATGGCGGAGAGAGTCACCACGAAGGTGAACAGCTCGGCCAGGAACAGGTTGGGCCAGGAGAACACGGTGTTGTCCGGAATCTCCCCGACCTTGGTGAGGGGACCGCGTACCAGACCCTGGAAGCCGTAAGTCTTCTTGGGCTCCAGCACAGAAGCCTTTACTGTCGGCGCGGCTTCCAGCGAGATGACGGGGTCGGCATCGTCGGGACGGGACAGGCCACCATCCTTGCGGATGCGCCAGAAGTGGATGGCAATCGCGAGGGTGAGGACTGCGGGGAGTACGGCGACGTGGAGCACGTAGAAGCGCAGCAGCGCCTCCTGGCCCACGCTGGTGCCGCCCATGAGGAGGAACTGGATGTCCTTGCCCACGACGGGGGCGTAGCCGGCGATGGCCGTGCCCACGGTGATGGCCCAGAAGGCCAGCTGATCCCAGGGCAGGAGGTAGCCCGTGAAGCTCATGAACAGGGTGAGGAGGAAGAGGATGACACCGACCACCCAGTTGAACTCACGGGGCTTCTTGTAGCTGCCGGTGAGGAACACGCGGCAGAGGTGGAGGAAGACGATGGCCACCATGCCGTGGGCACCCCAGCGATGCATGTTCCGCAGCAGCGTCCCGAAGGCCACCGAGCCACGGAGGTCCAGCATGCGGTCGTAGGCCTGGCTGGTGGCGGGCACGTAATAGAACATCAGGAGGATGCCCGTCACGATGAGGATCACGAACAGGAAGAACGAGATCAGGCCGAGGCCAAAGGTGTAGGCGGGCCGCAGCGAGTTCTTGTGCACCTTCACCGGATGAATGTGCAGGAAGAAGTTCGTGAAGCTGGTGGAGGACCGCTCCAGGTCGTTGGAGGGGAGGGGGTTGCGGAAGATGGACTTCCAGACGTTCTTAGGAAAGTCCGTCAGCGCGGTGAGGAAGGAGACCTTGGGTGGGGTGGCGGGGCTCATAGGCTCAGGTAGCTCCCAGGAACGATTTCGATGTCTTTGTCCACTTCGATCTCGCCGTTGGGGGCGAGGGTGACCTGGAACCAGGGCAGCGGCCGGGGCGCGGGGCCACCGGTGACGTTGCCATCCTGGTCGAAGCGGGAGCCGTGGCAGGGGCAGGCGAAACCCGTGTCCGCAGCGCCCACGGTGCAGCCCAGGTGGGTGCAGGTGATCGAGATGGCCGCCAGCTTCGTGCCCTCGCGGACGATGCAGATGCCCCGCGCAGGAAGGATGGCCCGCGTGCCCGATGGGAAGTCCTCGGGCTTGCCGACGCTGAAGCGCTGGGGCTGGCCGTAGGTGGCCCGGGGCTTGATGAAGACGAAGTTGGACACGGCGCTGAGGCCCGCAGAGCCGGCCAGGCCGGCACCGGTCAGCCAACCGAGCATCCGGCGGCGGGAGGTCTTGCCCCCGTCGGAATCCTCCCCGCTACTTCGCTTTAGATTGACTG
>CAIRAS010000056.1 GCA_903876615.1 uncultured Holophagaceae bacterium | reverse complement strand
TCCACGTTCCGGGCCGCCAGGCTGTCCAGGGAACCCTCCAGCCAAGCACTCAGCCGCGAGGCCAGATCTGGAGAAGCCAGCGCCACCGCTTCCCGCACGTCGCTGCGTCGTACCAAATCGCGAAGGATCTGGCGCAACGCTTCTCGATCCCGTTCCAGCTGATCCGCAAAGGGCTCCTGAGAATCAGATTCAGGCCCTGTCTGGTTGCGGGAAGAGAGTGCCGCCAGCGGCAGCCCCGCCGTGCGCAGAACGAAAAAATCAGCGGTTTGGCATGGGGGCTGCTCGGGCATACGGGGCTGCTTCCTTGAATGGAAGCATAACCAGAGCGCTGGAACAGCCCCTTGTCCAGGGACCACGGGAGTCCGCCGAAAGGTGTCTCTGGACGGGTCCAACGGTTGGAGTCGTGTTTAGATACCGTTCATGGAAAGGTGTTGGCTTTCGTCCCGGCAGGCCTCAGAACCATGGTTGCGCCCCGTGGCGTTACCAGGGAGTCCCCATGACCAGCAGCCTCTCCTTCCGCAAAGAATCCATTCAGCGCTCCAGCAGCGCCAGCGAAAAACTGAACCAGGCCCTGGAAGCCCGGGGAACGAGGGCCGCCCGTGAACAGCAGCCCTTCTCCATCACCGTCACCTACACGGCCACGAACGCTTGATGACCAGCCTTGGTTCACCGGATCCGCGATCGAGAATAGCTTGGAATCGGTGTATTCCTGGAATTCCTGGTTCCCACTGGCCAAGAACTGGCGACCCATCGGGGTTTGTTACGCTCTTTGGGCCCTATCTTTCTTGTACGATCACGGGACCTCCCATCGACTTGGATCCGGGTGGATCTGGGCCGGTAGCCTCGCCTCTCCACTGACTCACATCGGTGCATTCGCGTTTCTTGCTCCCCTCCCCTGGATCCTGACCCGTCGACTTTCCTCGCCCTGGAGCTTCATTCTGGGGCTCACTCTTTCGGGGTTTTTCAGTGAACTGGTCTCAGCGCTTCTCCCGTTTATTGACGCCTGGATATTTGCTCAGGGGAATTTCAAATTCAACTTGGGCAAGCTCGTTGGTCTCTACGTTTCGTTTGTGGGGCCAGCCATGATGCTCGTAGGAGGACTGGTCGCGGCGCGGGCTCATTCTGAGGAGCTGCGGGAAGCTTCGGAAGCTGAAGCCATGGTCGCCAAGAACCGCCTGCTCCAGAGTCAGATCCACCCGCATGTGCTATTCAATGCGCTCAACGGCCTGGCGGAGCTGGTCTACAAGAATCCCAAGGCCGCCGAGCGGGCCATCCGGCATCTGGCGGACCTGCTCCGGCGCATCATGCGGGCCTCCGAGTTCATGCGGCTGCCCCTCGGGGAAGAACGCAAGATCATCGCGGACTTCCTGGCCCTGGAGGCCATCCGGCTGGACAACCGGCTCCGGGTGACCTGGGAGTGGGACGAGAGCCTGGACGCCATCGAGTTGCCCCCCCTCCTCCTCCAGCCCCTGGTGGAAAATGCCATCAAGCATGGCATCGCGCCGAGCATTCCCGGTGGGGACCTGATCCTGCGGGCCCGGGCCCAGGAGGGGTCGATCCTCCTGGAGGTCTGGAATTCCGGGGAGCCCTTCCGTGATCACGCGGTAGGCAGCGGCATCGGCGTGAACAATCTGTGCTCGCGCCTGTCTCTGCATTTCGGCACCGGGGCCAGCTTCTCGATCGGACCCTCGGGCGAGGGGACGCTTGCCTGCATTCGGCTGGAGGCGATCCAAGTAGAATACGGCCATGAAACGTCTCAACGCCTTGGTGGTCGATGACGAACCCC
>CAIRAS010000055.1 GCA_903876615.1 uncultured Holophagaceae bacterium | reverse complement strand
GTGAGGATCGTGGTGTTCATCGGAGCCTCCCGGCGATGTAGCCAGAGCCGAGGCCCACGGCGAACCCTTGAAGGCGGCCCCGCCACAGGGCGCCCTTGATGAGCCCCTGTTGCGCGGCGAGGGCGGATCGTAGCTGCAGCGCCTCCGCCGCGCTTTCCTGCGCACTCAAGCGCCAGGAGTCCCTTGCCAGGGAAAGGGTCTTGATCTGGAGCGTCTGGTCCTGGATCTGCCGGTCCTGGGCCGCGATCAGAAGGTCCTGTCCCGCCACCACGGCGGAGAGATCCACCGGAGGGGCCACAGGCTCAGCCGGGGAAATGTCGGGAGAAGAGGGCGGGGCAGGAGCGGGATGCCGCAGCCGCGCCACTTCTGCTCGCAGGCGGGCCACCTCGGCGGTGTCGTTCTGGATCTGGGGCTCGTGTGCCTGCGCTTCCTGGTCATGGGCGGCCCCCTGGGCGGCGCTGCTGGTTGCGGCTTCGTGGTGCTGGTCGGCCTGCTGGACGTGGGCGTCCACCTGGTGGGTCCCGACGCAGGAATAGGCCCGGAGGCCCACCAGTATCAAGATCAGGGCACCCAGGGCCAGCAGAAACCATTTGGCGGGCTTGGGGATGAGATTGTCGAAGAATCCGAGGGTAATCATCACAGGCTCCTCAGATCTCGATCGCGGTGAAAGTGATGGCTTTGGCCGTGACCGTGCCGCTGGAGACCTGCTGGAGGGTCAGGTCGAACCAGTAGGTGACGCCGGGGGTCAGGTTGAGCAGCAGCCCGTCGAGGGTTTCACCATCGGAATAGGCAGCATTGCCGTTGTTTTTGGTCTGGGCCACGCCGATCAGGGTTCCGGTCACAGCGGCCCCGTTTGCGGGGGGTGTGCCCGTCCCGTAGCGGAGTGAGAACGTCACACCATTCGAGGAAACGGAATTGGCGCACTGGAAGCTGAACTTGATCAGGGCCCGCTTGGAAACGACGGGGGTGAACAGGCAGGGGGCCGCCGCGGCGCCGAGCCCCATCATCACGGCCCCGGACGCCGCGCCGGTGGGATCGGCCGGGTTGACCTGGGTATCGCCGTTGACCGGGGCGCTGAAGAGGGGGTTTGGTCCGCACTCGAAGATGACCGAGCAGGCCCCGGGCGCCGTGATCTTGACGCCCTTGGAGGTGCTCTTGCTGTCCACCGTGGGGCTGCCGTAACTGGAGATCACGGACACGGTCTGGTTGCGATCCTCGGGGAACACGGGCACGAAGACGCCAGCGGCCGCAGCCAGGAAGTCGACGCAGTAGCGCCGCTTGCCGTTGTCGCTGATGGTGTAGGTCATGTCCGCGCCAGGCGTGCCGAGGTCGGGCCCGAAATACCACCCGCCGCGCCAGTGCATGGAGGTCGGGCCAGCCACACCCGCCGGGTCGAGAATCTGGCCCACGCCATCGGTGTCACCCGTGTGGATCGTGTAGAAATAAGCCTTGTTGGCCGTGGAATCCACGAAGGCCGGCGCCAGGGTATGGAAAAGGCCGGACATCGTGCCGATCCCGTACTTCCGGTCGATCCATCCGACGAGATGCTGGCTAGAAGTGCCATGCAAGACGAAACGGTCGACGTTGGGGGCCGCGTCCAGGTTGCCCGAGGTCGGCGAGCCGGTGAGGGCCACCCGGGTGTCGGGGCTGCCCGCGGGGAAGTGGACCGAGTCCATGCCCACGTTGGAGGCCTGGATGTTGTAGTCCCTGACGACCGTGAGCCGCTCGAGGGGGACCGCAACGCCCGAAACCTCCAGGGCGTTCTCGGTCCATATCCAGTTGATCGTCTCTTCCAGGATCTCCCTGGCGGCGGTGAGGGTGTTGAATCCCTGCACTCGGTTGATGCAGCGGATGTCGACCCGGTTGCCACGGTATGCGATCCCGTCGGCGGTGAGGGGCACGCCATCCAGGCAAACCTCGACGCTGAGGTTGCGAGCGGTTGGGGTGCCTACGCCAATCCCAGCGGCGTTGCCGGTCGTATTGTGTCCACCACCGGTCCACTGCTCCGCGCCAGCGTCGCCGTTGGCATGGGCCAGCATCTGGTAAGGGCCTGACATATCAGTGCTTAAGGCCTGGATGACCGTAATGGCCCGATCCAGGCTGAGGGAGGGCCGCCCATCAGTGTTCGCCGCGGTGCCCCACTGCACGGGGCCCATGAGCTGGTTCACGTTGTAGGGCGCAATATCCAGGATCAGGTCGAGG
>CAIRAS010000054.1 GCA_903876615.1 uncultured Holophagaceae bacterium | reverse complement strand
GCTTCTCGTCGCCGGGCACCGGGATGCCCCAGCTGATGCTGGTGCGGCTGATGGACAGATCCTGGAGGCCGCCTTCCACGAAGCGCTTGACCTCGTTGAAGCGGAAGTCGGGCTGCACGAAGCCCGGGTGCGCCTCGAAGTAGGCCAACAGGCGGTCCTGGTAGGCGCTGAGCCGGAAGAAGTAGGTCTCCTCCTCCAGCTCCACCAGCTGGTGGGCCAGCCCCTGGGCCTGGAGCTCCTTGGCCTGCATCTCCGTCACATAGGCCTCGTCACTGACCGAGTAGAGGCCCTTGTAGGTGGCCTTGTAGATGTCGCCCTTGTCCAGCAGGCGCTGGAAGAGGCGCTGGACCTGCTCTTTGTGGTCCTGGTCCGTGGTGCGGATGAGGCGGAAGTGGGTCATGCCCATGCGCTGCCAGAGGTCCGTGTAGTTGGCCACGACCTCGTCCGCCAGCTGCTTGGGGGTGATGCCCCGGGCCGCCGCGGCCTTCTCCACCTTCTGCCCGTGCTCATCGGTGCCCGTGAGGAAATAGACCTCTTCCCCGCGCATGCGGTGGAACCGGGCGACCACGTCCGCCAGCACCGTGGTGTAGGTGTGGCCGATGTGGGGGCGGTCGTTCACGTAGTAGATGGGCGTGGTGACGTAGAAGGGCTTGGACACGGGAGCTCCGGACCTTCCAGTCTACCGGCCCGGCGGCGGTTCCGCGAGGTCGCGCCCTGTCCGCTTCCAGCAGGTGGCCACGTGGTCATCCACCAGGCCCATGGACTGCAGGTAGGCGTACATGATCGTGGGCCCCACGAAGGTGAAGTCGCGCTTCTTTAGGTCCCGGCTCAGGGACTCGGCCTCAGGGGACACCGTGGGGATGTCCGCCAGGGTCTCCGGGTGGTTGGCCTTCGTCCGGCCATCCACAAAGGCCCAAAGGTAGGCGTCGAAGCTGCCGAACTCGGCCTGCACCGCCAGGAAGGCCCGGGCGTTCTTCCGGGCTCCGAAGACCTTCAGGCGGTTCCGCACGATGCCCGGGTCCAGGAGGATCGCCTCCAGCTCGGCGTCCGTGAGCGCCGCCACCTGGTGGACCTCGAAGCCGCGGAAAACCCTGCGGTAGGCCTCCCGCTTCCGGAGAATTGTGATCCAGCTGAGGCCCGCCTGGGCCCCTTCCAGCACGAGCTTCTCGAAGAGCCGCCGGTCGTCGTGGACCGGAACCCCCCACTCTTCATCGTGGTAGGCCACGTAGGTCGGATCACTCCCACACCACCCACACCGCACCAGGGTCATGGCCCAACCCTCCTTGATCTTTCCAAAACAGAATTCGGGCGGCCAAGCCGCCCGAATTCTGCGAGGGGCTCACGCCCGGTTAGGCCTCTACGACCGTCGCTTTGATGATCCGGTCGTCGCCCCGGATGGCCTTCACCACGGCGATGTCGGCCTCGCCCACGCACTGGCCGAAGACCGTGTGGACGCCGTCCAGGTGAGCCACATTGCGGCGGTCGCCGTTCACCACGAAGAACTGGCTGCCACCGGTGTTCTTGCCGGCGTGGGCCATGGAGAGCGCGCCCAGCTGGTGC